>NZ_BAAAMR010000022.1:0-105196 GCF_039529375.1 Actinomadura napierensis | reverse complement strand
CGGGAGAACCGCACCACCGAACGCCTCATCCTCGCCCGCCAGCGGCACCGCCTCCCCCAGGTCGCCGAACGCCTCGCGGCCGGGGAGCTGTCGTATGGGTATGCGGCCACGGTCGCGCAGAGTGTGGCGCGGCTGGAGGACACCGACTGCGCCCAAGCCGAGACCACTCTGCTGAGCTTCGTTGACCAAGGCTTCTCGGCCGCGAAGGTGGCGGTGTTCGGCCGCCGCATCTGCGACGTGATCGCCGAACGCGACGGCACCGAAACCATTCCCGGTGAGGATGCCAAGCGCGGGTACGCCAAGTCGTGGATCACCAGTACCGGGTCGCTGGACGGCGGCCGGTACATCAAGGGCTGGTTGAACGCCGAAGACGCCGCCATCTGGGACGGCACTCTCGCCCCCTTGGCCAAGCCGGCCGGGCCCGACGACCACCGCGACGTAGGCGAGCGCACCGCCGCCGCGCTGTCCAGCGTGCTGTCCGGTGGGCACAAGGCCACCAAGGTCACCGTGATTTGCGATCTGGAGACACTGACCGGCGGCAACGCCCCGGCCCGCCTCACCGACGGCACCCCGATCCCCGCCGCCCAAGCCCGCCGCATCGCCCTAGCAGCCGGAGTGTCCCCGCTCCTGCTCGGGCGGGGACACACGCCCCTGTACCTCGGGTACCGGGAGCGGTTCGCCAGCGCCGCCCAACGACAGGTACTGGAGACGCAGTATCCGACCTGCGCGGTGCGGGAATGTGAGATCCCCGGAACGTTGTGCGAGGTCGACCACGTCAACGGCTGGGCCCTGGGCAACAGCCCCACCGACATCGACCAACTCGCCCTCACCTGCGGATGGCACAACCGCTTCAAACACACCAGCCCAAACCAGATCGGGATCAGCAAAGATCCCGACGGGCGATACGTCTACCGGCTGCTCCCACCAGCGGGCGCACGATCAAGAACCCGGAGTGGCAGCGGGCCGCCGGGGGCGATCGGCCCACCCGACACCACCGCCAACTGGGCCGCATAACCCACCCCACACCGCATTCATCGACCGGTTCGCCCGAATCCAACCTGGATATCGGGCGAACCGGCATGCCCACCTGCATGGCGCCTCGCCCTCCGCCGTGATGGTCCGGACGATTCCCGCCTCGGTCTGCGAGGCAACCACATGCCACGCGTGCGGCACCGTCCCGAAGTCCACCGGGTCCAGCGATCGCCCAGGGCACGCTGCCTGCTCACTCTGCCTCGTCGGCGGCCTTTGACTTCAGCTACGCAGCCCGGGGGTAACGGTGCCCCCTCGTCAGCCCTCGGCGTTTCGCCCGCCCGACTCTTCGCCCGATGCTTCGGGGGCGGTCGCGCCACCCCACCGCACGAACACCCTCACGCCCCCATCCCCAGGGCCCGCCACCGGAAGACACCTCTCGCTGGGTTCGTTTCCCCGTAAGCGCGGCTTGGACGGGCGTAGCTTGCCCGGGTGGTGGTGGTACCGGAGGCGTTCGCGCGGAGCACCTTTGAGCGCGAAGGGGAGTCCGGCGCGCGATGGATCGCCGAACTCCCCGGAATCGTTAAAGAGCTGCTGGAGCGCTGGGAATGCGCGCCGGACGGCGAGGTCATGCACGGGGGCGTCGGGGTCATCGTTCCGGTACGGCGGCGGCGCGGGGAGGCCGCTGTGCTGAAGGTGTCCTTTCCGCATCCGGGCAATGTCCATGAGCCGGACGCGTTCGTGGCTTGGGGCGGGCGCGGGGCGGTCATGCTGTTCGAGCGCGATGACGAGCGGTTCGCGATGCTGCTGGAGCGTGCCTGGACGACGTCTTTGGCGCAGGCGCAAGCCGGGAACGTCGACGAGATGGTGCGGGTCGCGGGGTGTGTCAGCCGGCGGCTGGCCGTTCCGGCGCCGCCGGGCCTGCCCAGGCTGCGGGATCAGGCCGATGCCTGGGAGGAGCAGCTGTGGCGGGACGCGCGGGAACTGGCGCACGGGCTGCCGTGCCGGGTGCTGGACGCGGCAGCGGCGACCGTCCGGGAGGTGGGGCGCGTTCAGCCGGACACGCTGGTCCATGGCGACCTTCATCCGAGGAACATCCTGCGCGCCGATCGGGAGCAGTGGCTGGCCGTCGATCCGAAGGGGTACGCGGGGGATCCTGCCTACGACGGCGGCGCGCTGCTCAAGTCGCTCGTGCTGGTCCTCCTTGAGGCCGATGACCTGGTTAAGGCCCTGCATCATGCGATGGACGTCTTCGCCGAGGCCGCCGAGCTCGAGCGCGAGCGGGTCCAGCGTTGGGCGCAGCTGCACGCTGTCCAGGCCGCGTTCTGGGCTCGCCGTCACGGGTTCCGCGTGGCTCGCGGGGGGCCGGAACTGGAGCAGATCACCGATCTCGCCGACCACCTCGCGGAATCGTTGACGAGGTGACAGGCGGCCAGCCCGACAGCGGGAGCGGGCCGCGGCTGAGGACGGTGCGGATGGCGAAGGTGCTCCGGGCGTCGCGGACCGGGCCGATGGCCAGGATGTCGTCGAGCAGCACCTGCTCGTAGGTCGCCAGGTCGGGGGCGGCCACCTCGACCAGGAAATCCGCCTCCCCTGAGACGACGTAGCAGGAGACGACCGCCGGGATGGCGGTCAGGGCGGCCTCGATGGTCCGGGAGGTCTCGCGTGAATGCTGGTCGACCGTCAGTGCGACGAAGACGGTGAGCCCGAGTCCGAGCCGGTCGCGGTCCAGTTCAGCGCGGTAGCCCGCGATGACGCCGTCGTTCTCCAGCGACTTGGTGCGGCGCAGGCAGGACGAGGGGGAGAGCCGGACGGACTCGGCCAGGTCGACGTTCGCGGTCCGGCCGTGCTCCTGGAGGCGTTCGAGAATGGCGCGATCGATGCGGTCGTACAGAGGTTGCGGCATACCGTGCAGGATAAGCGCTTCTACGCGGCATGTCGTTGCGTCTAGGGCCCTACAGCGAGCACAACTCGCCATCGCGTTTCGTGCGTTCCGGGACATGCTCCTGCCATGTCCCAGCACGAGAACGAACCTTTGTCCACGGTGGGTGCCACGGCGCTGTACGTCGGCGCGCTGCTGGGTCCGAGCCTGCTGCTTCTGCCGGGGTTGGCGGCGCGGGCCGCCGGTCCTGCGTCCCTGCTGGCGTGGATCGCCTTGCTGGTGCTGTCCGGCCTCATTGCCGCCGTCTTCAGCCGTCTCGGCACCACGGTGGGGTCGGCGAGCGGCGTCGCGGGGTACGCCACGGCCGGGCTCGGTCCGCGTGCCGGGCGCGCCGTTGCCTGGTGCTTTCTCGGCGGGGTCGTCACCGGTGCGCCGGTCGTGTGCCTGATCGGCGGGGCGTACGTGGCCGAGCTGCTGCGGGCGGGCGACCCGACGGCGTTCATGGCCGCCGCGGTCCTGCTGGCGCTGGTGCTGGCGATGCGTCTCGCGGGTGCCAGGACGGGGGTGCGCCTGCAGTTGACGCTGGTCGCGGTGCTGGTGGTGCTGGTGGTGGTCGCTGTCGGCGGGGCGGCGCCGGCGGCGCGCGGCGCGTACTGGCATCCGTTCGCGCCGCACGGCTGGGGCTCGATCGTCCGGGCGGCGTCGCCGCTGATGCTGGCGTTCGTCGGGTGGGAGGCCGCCGCCCCGCTGACGGCCCGGCTGCGGGATCCGCGGCGGCAGCTCCCGCGCGTCGTGGCGGCCGCATTCGCGGTGACCGCCGTCCTCTACCTGGCGTTGGCCGCCGCCACCGTCGGCGTGCTCGGGCCGCGGGCCGGCAGTTCCGTGCCGCTGGCGGGTCTGCTTCAGGTCGCGGTTGGCAGGAGCGGTGCCGCGATCGCGGCGGTGGGCGCGGTCGTCCTTACCCTGGCCGCGACGAACGCCTATCTGACGGGTGCCACGGTGATGGCCTCGGCGTTGGCCGGGCAGGGACGGAGGCGGCCGGGCCCGGCCGCCCTCGTCGCCGCGATCGCCGCCGCAGGGGGACTGCTGCTCGGCCCGGTCGCCGCCGGCCTGGTCAGCACCGTGCAGTTCGTCGCCGTCCCGACGACGCTGTTCCTCGTCGTCTATCTCGGCTGCATGGCGGCGGCGGTCCGCCTCCTCAGCGGTCTGGCGAGGGTCGCGGCGGCGATCGCCTGCGCTGTGGTCCTCCTGCTGCTGGTCTTCTCGGGCTGGGCCGCGCTTCTCGCCGCCGCCGTGGCCGTCGCGGCGTCCATGCGCGGTTCACTCGTTCGCCGAGGACGAGGAAGCGGCCGGCTCTCCGGCGGCCGGCGCGTCCTGCGGGACGGTGCGCGAGGCGGTGCGGCCGGTGCCGAGCGTGAGGAGCAGCGAGCCGGCGGTCAGGGCCACGCCGAACCAGACGACGCTCGTGACGCCCAGGTTGTCGGCGAAAAGGCCGCCGAATAGCGCGCCGAGGGCGATGGAGGTGTTGTACGCCATGGTGTTGAGCGACATCGCTGCCTCGAAGGTCTCCGGTGCGGCGGCGAGCGTCATGTTGACCTGCGACAGCTGGACGACGCCGAAGGAGACGCCCCACAGCACCAGCGAGACGATCGCTCCGGCCGGTCCGTCGCCGATCGCGAGGAGCAGCAGCAGGGAGATCACGAGCCCGGCGCAGCCGGTGAGGAAGCTGCCCCGCAGGCTCCTGTTCACCGTGTATCCGGCGATGAAGTTCCCGGCGGCGCCGCCGACGCCGAAGATGATCAACACGACGGTGATGAAGAGCGGCGAGGCGGACGCGTTGTCCTCCAGGAAAGGGCGCACGAAGGTGTACGCCCCGAAGTGGCCGAGT
Source organism: Actinomadura napierensis (assembly GCF_039529375.1). Taxonomy (NCBI): domain Bacteria; kingdom Bacillati; phylum Actinomycetota; class Actinomycetes; order Streptosporangiales; family Thermomonosporaceae; genus Actinomadura; species Actinomadura napierensis. The sequence goes on along the minus strand of NZ_BAAAMR010000022.1, from coordinate 100,457 downwards.
ACGAATAGCACGACCGCGCACAGCACCGCGCGCAGCGGCGCGTTCCTGACCGGCAGCCCGAAGACCTCGCGGACCGGGACGGCGTTCGCCGACGGGAGGGACGGGACCGTCGCGACGACCGTCAGGAGCACCAGCAGGCTGAGCCCGGACCAGATGAGGAACGTGGTGCGCCAGTCGGTGAGGTCCTCCAGGACGGTCCCGACCGGTATGCCGACGACCGTGGCGATCGAGATCCCCGACATCACGATCGCGGACGCCCGGCTCGCGTGGCGTTCGCCGACGAGGCGCATCGCCATGCTCACGCCGATGGCCCAGAACACGCCGCTGGCGAACCCCATGATGAGACGCGTCGCCAGGACCAGCGGATAGTTCGGCGATATGGCGGTGACGAGGTTCCCGAGGGTCAGCACGGCCAGCAGCGTGGACAGGAGGACGCGCCGGTTGACGTGCCTGGTCCACGCCACGATGAACGTCACGCCCAGTCCGGCCGAGACGCCGTAGAGGGTGACCATCAGCGCGGCCACTCCCACTTCGATGTCCAGGCTGGCGCTCAGCGGGGTGAGCAGGCCGACGGGCATGAGTTCCGTGGTGAGGAAGACGAAGAGGCTGGCGGTGATCGCGGCGACGCCGAGCCATGCCCTTCGGGTCGAGTGTGGTTGCTGATCCTCTGCGTTCACGTTGCTCTCCTGTTCGATCGAGGCCCGGTCGGCGCGGTACGGGCAAACCTCTTAACGTTGAAGTGTTCAACGTTGGTGACGGTAGGCCGACTGATACCTTGATGTCAAACAGTTCAACGTTAAGGAGTAGGTGTGGCCCGTGATGCCGTCGATCTCGTCGTGGAGCAGTGGGCCCGCGCGCGCCCGGACTTCGACGCGTCCCCCATGGGCGTCCTCGGCCGCCTCTCCCGGCTGAGCCGGATCGTCGAGCGGGAGCTCAAGTCCCTGTTCGCCGAGTTCGGGCTGGAGAGGGGCGAGTTCGACGTCCTCGCGACCCTGCGCCGCGCCGGTGCGCCCGAGGGCATGACCGCGGGCGCACTGGCCCGCGCCTCGATGGTGACGTCCGGCGCCGTCACCAACCGGCTCGACCGGCTCGTCGCCAAGGGCTACGTCACACGCGACGTCGACCCCGCCAACCGGCGGACGGTCGTCGTCGCCCTCACGTCCACCGGGCGTGACCTCATCGACCGCGCCGTCGTCGCGCACGTCGACAACGAGCGCCGCCTCCTCGCGGCGCTCGACCGGCACCAGCAGGACGATCTCGCCGCGACGCTGCGCACCCTGCTGCTCAGCCTCGGCGACGAGGCTGACGGGGCGGACGCGGCCGACGCCGCCGATTGAGCCCGCCGCGGGCCGGTCAGGTCGTCTTCAGCCAGCCGGCGATGTCGTCGATCACGGCCGGGTCGACGTGCTGCGGACGCTCGTAGTCGGCCGGCGTCGACGGGCCCGTGCCCGGGAAGAACAGGTGGTCGGCGGCGTCGTGGACGCGGATGGCGACGTCCGGGCGGCCGCCCAGGGCCGTGCGCCAGCGGGCGAGGTCGTCCTCGACGGTCACCTGGTAATCGCGGCCGCCTTGCAGGATGAGCATGGGTTTGTGCAGGTCGAGGGCGGTCGCGACGGGATCGTAGGCCCGCAGGTCCAGCCAGTAGGGGGCGGACAGGCCGAAGGGCAGGTCCGCCGCGGGCGTCGACGGCGACAGCGCGGGGTCGGCGACCCGGGCGGCCTGCCGGACGATGGCCGCGACGGCGGCGTCCGCGCTCGGCCCCGGAGTTAGGGACGCCAGGTGGCGCGTCACGCGGACGGCGGCCTCGTGCATCGGCTGCGCGTCCCCCGCCATGATCACTAGTCCGGCGAGCGAAGGGTCGGCGGCGGCGACGCGCGGGGCGGCCTTGCCGCCCATGCTGTGGCCGAGCACGAAGATCCGCGCGGCGTCCACGCCCGGCTCCCGCCGCAGCAGGGAGGCGGCGGCGAGGGCGTGCGGGACGTACTCGTCCGCCATGGTGAAGCCGGGGTCGGCGGCCACCTCGGCGGGATGGGCGCAGGTCACCTTGTCGAACCGCAGCACGGCGATGCCGTTCGTGGCCAGACCCCAGGCGATGTCCTTGAGCGGCTTGTTCGGGCCGCTGGTCGCGTCGCGGTCGAACGGGCCGCCGCCGCTGAGCAGGACGACCCCCGGCCACGGGCCGCGCCCTCGCGGAAGGGTCAACGTCCCGGGGACGGACAGCGGCCCGGAGCCGACGGTGACGTCCCGCTCCTCGAAGGCCGACGGGTCGGCGTAGGGCGGCGGGTCCCACGCGCCGGCGCCCCCGGGCGCGAGCCGGAAGCCGTTCAGCAGACCGGAGCCGTCCACGGACATGACCACGGTCAGCGTCCCGCGCTCGCACTCGACCGGGACGCTCACCCGGACCAGGCCGGCCCCGATCGGCTCGGCCGCCGGTTCCCCGACGGAGGTCACCGCCCCATGGCGTGCGGTCTCCTCCGTCCATGCGACCCGCAGCGTTCCGGCGGACGCGACGGCCCGCAGCGGCGCCGCGAACAGCGCCTCGACCTCGGCGAACCGTCCCGCCCGCAGCGAGCGGACGACGCCGGCGGCGGTGGTCCCCGCGTCTGCCATCCCACCCCTCTCAAGTTTGAGAAAGGTAACACAGATGAGATCGTAAGCCTCATGGACACCCTGGAGCTGCTCGCCCATCCCGTCCGGCTGCGGGTCGTGCACGCGATGCGCGGTGGCCGGCTGCTCACGACCTCCGACCTGTGCGCGCGGATCCCGGACGTCTCGAAGGCGACCGTCTACCGGCACATCGACCTGCTCGTGGCCGGCGGCGTGCTCGAAGTGGCCGAGGAGCGCCGGGTGCGCGGCGCGGTCGAGCGCCGGTACCGGCTGCACCAGGACCGCGCCGTGATCGACCCCGGGACGCCGCTCTCGCCGGACGACCACCGGCGCGGGTTCGCGGCGGCGATGGCCGCGCTGCTCGCCGAGTTCGGCGCCTACCTCGACCGCGACGGCGCCGATCCGGCCGCCGACCTGGTCGGATACCGCCAGCACGCGGTGTGGCTCAGCGAGGAGGAACTCCGCGGCCTGATCGCCGAGATGCGCGCCGCGATCGCGCCCCGGCTGGCGAACCGCGCCTCGCCCGGCCGCGCCCAGTACCTGCTGAGCCCGATCCTCTTCCCGATCGAGTCCTCCGCCGCGGACGCCACCTGAACGGCTAGTTCGGCGACGCCGTGCTCCCGGCGTCCGGTGGCGGCCGGGTGGGATCCGAGGGGGCGGGGAGCATCTCCGTCGACCGCACGCGGGTCCTGATCCAGGTGCGCCACGACTTCGGGGGTGGCGCCTGCGCGTACCGGCCCCGCGGCGCCACCGCCAGGATCGCCGCCGCGGCGGCGTCGGCGACCTGGAACGAGGTGGGCGGGCCGGCGGCGTCCGGCGGGCGCGGAGCGGGCCGCAGCTCTTCGGGACGTCCCACGATCTCCACCCCGCTCGAACGGAGTCCGGCCAGGTCCTCCTCGGCCCACGCGGCCACCAGTGCCCGCGCGGATTCGGGGACGGCGACCGGCCCGCCGCGTTCACCGCGGCCGTTCAGGCCGCGCAGCAGGATCTCCTCGCGCAGGGCCCGGCGCTCGAAGGTGCTCCAGCCCGCCCCGTCGAGCCGCCGGTTCAGCGCGATCAGCAGCTCGATCTCGTCGCCGGTCAGCCCGCTGTGGGCCCGGCGCGTCCGGATCTCGGCGGGCAACCGGCCGACGCACGCGGACGCCCCGACGGCTGCGGCGAAGCGGTGCCACAGCAGGTCAGGAGGCGAGCCGGGGTTGACCACGACGCGGACCCTTTCCGGCCCGACCTCGGCGGCCCAGCGCCGCACCAGGCCGCCGAGCCCGAAGGCCCGCCACAGGTGCAGGTCAGGCTCCTCCTCGATCGCCCGCCGGCCGCGGTCGCGCTGCTCGGCCAGGACCGCGAAGAACTCCTCCATGCCGGACTGCCGGCCGTTGCGGACGTGCTGCTGCCACAGCGACGGGAGCGACCGGTCCAGCCCGCGCGTGGTGATCACCACCTCGACGGCGGCGCCGCCGAACTCGGCGAGCAGGCGCGCCACCGCCGGCGAGCGGATCGCCGCGAGCGCCTCGGCGGAGATCAGTACCGTGTCCTGCCAGGCGTGGACCTTGGCCATCAGCCGCGTCCACTTGCCCCGCTCCACGGCGGCGTCGGCGGCCGAGACCCACGGGTATTCGGTGCCGAGAAGCCCGCGGGTCGCCTTCTCGTGGTTCTCGATCGCGTCGGGGAGGATCTCCCTGATCGAGGCCGGATACAGAATGCCCGCCTCCTCGGCGAGCGGCCCCGTGATATGCCCGAGCATCTCCTGCAGATAGGTGGTGCCCGACTTCTGCTGCCCGATGTGCAGAATCACCTTCGCGGCCATGGATTCCCCCTTCGCTCGCACCCGAGAGTGCAGAGAATCGGGTGTTTCCCCTGGTCATGGCACCCTAGAGGGAGCGGGGTCCGGCGCAGAAGACGTCCGGGCGAAGGTTAGCGCGGGGTTAACGCGCAATTCCCTCTTCACCCAGGCTTCTTTCAGGTTTCACACAGGTACGAGGGGCCTGCGAATCGGCGGAATCCGCCTGGGGCACGGGGCCGAGCCGCCGGGACGGCCCGGCCCCGTGCGGTTTCTCGTCACTCGAGGGATTTCGTCCACTCGTCGATGGTGAGCACCTCCGCCTGGCGCGGAAAGACCTTCTCGGTCAGGACGCGGTGGACCTCCTCGTCGGAGTCGGCGCAGCCGTCCGCGAGGACCGTGAGCCGGAAGTCGAGATCGGCGGCCTGGCGCAGGGTGGACAGGACGACGCCGCTCGTGGCGATCCCGGTCAGCACGAGGTGCTCGATCCCGCCCGACCGCAGGACGAGGTCCAGATCGCTGCCCGCGAACGCGCTGACCCGCTTCTTGGTGATCACCGGCTCGCCCGGACGCGGCGCGACGTCCGGGTGGATCGCGGCGTTCGGGTCGCCCGGGGTGAACGCGCCGTCCGGCAGGGCGCCGAACGTCTTGTTGCGGGGGTTCTTCTCGGGGTGGCCGTCGCGGAACCCGACGACGACGTGCAGCACGGGGATCCCGGCGTCGCGCGCGGCGGCGACCGCGCCGGCGAGCCGGGGCACGTAGCCGCCGTCCGGGACGCGGTCGGCCATCGCGTTCTGGAGGTCCATCACGAGCAGGGCGGTGTCGGTCATGGTCATTCGGCCTTTCGGGATGCGGAGCCGGCACGGCTCAAGGAACGGTCCACCACCGTCACCAGCAGGAACGCGACGGAGATGGCAAGCATGAACCAGGCGAGATGGTGCATTCCGGTGGTACTGGCGCGCGCCCCGAAGAACGCGCCGTTGGCGGCGGACGCGACGATCGCGCCCAGGTAGCCGAAGGTGCGCAGCAACCCGGCGGACGACGCCAGCCGCTCCGGATCGGCCTGGTGGTAGACGGAGTTCTGCAGCGCGAGGCTATTGAGCCCCTGCGGGACGCCGACGACGAGCGCGACGACCACGATCAGCCAGACGGCACTGGAGGAGTGCAGCAACAGCAGCAGCGCGCACGCGGCGACCTGTGCCGCGGCTCCGGCGAGGAGCTTCCCACGGATCTCCGGGCGTCGCCCGGTGGCGGCGGAGACCAGGATGGCGGTTCCGAACAGCGGCAGCTGTGCGAGGCCCGCCTGGGACGCCGACAGGCCGCGCCCTTCCTCCAGCCATTGGGTGTAGCCGTACAGGAACGCGTATGTGACGACGTAAGTGAGGAGTGCGCGCCCGTAGGTGACGAGCAACGCCTTGTTGCCGCCGAGTACGTGCAGGTCGATGAACGGCGTCTCCGCGCGCAGCTCGCGCACTGCGAAGGCCGTCGCCGCCACTGCCACCACGGCGAGCAGGCACAGGTGTCCTATGTCCGGGTTCATCAGGAACACCAGGAGCGAGATGAGCATGACGGCGAAGAGCCCCATGCCCATCAGGTCCAGCCCTGCCAGCCGCCGCTCGCCCTGGGCGCGTTCCGGTAGCGGCGTCTTGGGCAGGCGTAGCGCGCCCAGAGCGATCCCGGCCAGCGCCAAGGGGATGTTGAGCGCGAGCGTCGTGCGCCACCCGCCGAGGCCAATCAGCAGCCCGCCGAGGGACGGCCCGACGACGGCGACCGTCTGCGTCGTGATCGCCAGGACGGTGAGGACGCCGGCCGGGCTGTCGCGTCCGGTCCGTCCGGCCTCGCTTCGGATCAGGGACATCGCGGCCGGGTACCCGGCGCACGTCCCGAACCCGAGCAGCACCCGCGCGGCGATCAGCGTCCACAGGTTCGGCGCCAGCATGCCGACGACGCCCGCGAGGCCGGTCAGGGCCGTCCCGGCGAGGAACAGCCGGCGCGGCCCGAACAGGTCGATCAGCCGCCCGACCACCGGCTGCCCGATCGCGGTGGCCAGGTAGAGCGCGGAGATCAGCCAGGCCGTCCTGGACGGCGGCGCCCCGAACGCCGCGCCGATCGGCACCAGCGCGACCGAGATGATCGACGAGTTCACCGGGTTCAGGACGCTGCCGAGCATCATCGGCGCCAGCAGCCGCCGGTCGAACCCGTCCCCGGGCGCCCGGCCGCCGGGGCCGCGCCGGCGCAGTGAGCCCGCGACCTGCGCGAGCACCGAGGTCATGGGCGCGGCCTCCGCCGCGCGGCCCCTTCCGGCACTCGTACCGATCCGACCGTTCCGTCCATGTCCTCCACGGTAGTTTCATCAGCTTGAACTGTCCAGTTGAAGCTGAACAAATTTGCCTGAGCAGGTAAGACTGGCCGGTTTTCGCGCATGCGGCCACCCGGCGGCGCCCATGGACCGGGCGTACCGCGCCTATGCGGGGTGGACGTCCGCGCTAGTAGACGAGCGCCTGCACGTCCGGTGCGGTGATCTCCTCGACGAACGTCGGGGCGCCGGCGATCCGGATGCCCGGCAGTACGTCGTCCGGGCCGATGTTGCGCCGCGCCGCGCACTGCGTGCACAACGTCACGCGCCCGGCGGCGAGGATCACCGCGAGCAGGTCGTCCAGCGGGGTCGCGTGCTCCAGTTCGAAGCCGGCGGCGCGGCCGGGCAGGGAGAACCAGGCGGACTCACCCGTCAGCCACAGCGAGATGGGCACGCCGCTCGCGGCCGCCGCCGCCGCGACCGTGAACGCCTGGTTGCAGCGCTCCGGCGCGTCCGCCCCCGCCGTCACCTTGATAACCAGAGGTCTCGCCATAAGGCGCACTCTAGTCCGGCGGGCGCGCGTAGCATCGTGCGGCGTGAGCGGCATGGTGAACGCGGGTGTCCTGGTCCTCGCTCTCGCGCTGGTGGTGGTGGCGGCCGTCCTGCTGGTGGTGCGCCTCGGGAGGCTGAGGTGACGGGCGCGCCTCGGGTGGCGCGCTGAGCCCCCCTCGCCGCTACGCTCGGTGCCCATGGAGCCTGAGCTGCACCCCGACCTTGAGCCGCTGAAGTTCCTCCTGGGCACGTGGGAGGGCGCCGGCGTCGGCGGCTATCCCACGATCGAGGGCTTCAACTTCGGGCAGGAGATCTCCTTCACCCACATCGGCAAGCCGTTCCTCGTCTACGCCAGCCGCAGCTGGCTGATCGAGGACGACGGCACGCTGGGCCGGCCGCTGGCCACGGAGACCGGCTACTGGCGTCCCCGTCCCGACCACGAGGTCGAGGTCACGCTGGCGCACCCGACCGGCATCGTGGAGATCTACGTCGGCAACGTCGCCTTCAACCGGGTCGAGCTGCAGACCGACGTCGTGGCGCGCACCCAGTCGGCCAAGGAGGTCGCCGGGGGAACGCGCCTGTACGGCCTCATCGGCGAGGACCTCGGCTGGGCCTACGACATGGCGGCCATGGGGCAGCCGCTCCAGTCGCACCTCTCCGCGCAGCTCAAGCGCGTCGGCTGACGGCCCGCGCCCCGGGGGCGAAAGACCCCGGACATGAACGATCCCCGGACCTTCCCGCGGGAGCGGGGCGGTGGACAGGACTGGTCCACCGGTCCGGGGATCGGGTAACTGCCTGGTATTCGCCGGTCACCGTCGCGACCGGTTGCCACCGCCCGGAGGCGGCGGCGCCGAGGCGGAACGGCGACTAGCTGACAGCCACCTCGCGAGTCCCAGAATCAATCATTTCTTGGACCACCTCCTTTCGCGCGTACCCCGCACGCTATGCGAGCCCCCGGCGTTCGGGCAAACGAGTTTTCGGCGATCCCGTCCGGCATACACTCGGGGCATGGTCGAGTCGTGGCAGGAGGAGCTGCGGGCTAAGGGGTACCGGGTCACCCCCCAGCGTCAGCTGGTGCTCGAGGCGGTCACCAACCTCGAGCACGGGACCCCCGAGGACATCTGCACCGAGGTGCAGCGCACCGCCCGCGGGGTGAACATCTCCACCGTCTACCGGACGCTGGAGCTGCTCGAGGAGCTGGGGCTCGTCAAGCACGCCCACCTGGGCCACGGGCCGCCGAACTACCATCTGGCGGCCGAGGCCGAGCACATCCACCTGGTGTGCCGGGGCTGCCACACCGTGCAGGACGTCGACCCCAAGGCCGCCGCCGGGCTGGCGGACGTGCTGGCGGACGAGTTCGGCTTCGAGACCGACGTGCACCACCTCACGGTGTACGGGCGGTGCAAGAACTGTCGCGCGACATAGTCTGGCTCCATGGAGAGCCCGCTGTTGCAGTCGTCCGGGGCGGTCGCCGCCGATGAGCCCGACCAGGAAGTCGCCGCGCACTACGGCGAACCCATGCAGGAGCAACGCGCGCTCGTGGCCGGTACGGCGTTCACCGACCGCGGCGACCGCGGCGTGGTGCGGGTCTCCGGGCCGGACCGGCTGAGCTGGCTGCACAGCCTGCTGAGCCAGCATTTGGACGGCTTGAAGCCGTTCGAGCCGACGGAGGCGCTGCTGCTCAGCCCGCAGGGCCACATCGAGCACCACATGTTCCTGGTGGACGACGGCGAGGCCGTGTGGATGCACGTCGAGCCCGGGCGGGCGCCCGCGCTGGCGGAGTTCCTCGACCGGATGCGGTTCATGCTCCGCGTCGAGGTCGCGGACGTGTCGGACGAGTACGCCGTGGTCACCGGGCCGGAGGGCGGCGGCCTCGCCTGGTCCGACGTCGCCGGGACGTTCACCCGGATCGTCCCGCGGTCGGACGGTTTCCCGGACGGTCTGCGCCCGGCCGGTATCTGGGCCTATGAGGCGCTGCGGATCGCCGAGCGGCGTCCCCGGTTCGGCCTCGACACCGACCACCGGACGATCCCGCACGAGGTCGGGTTCGTCGAGACGGCCGTCCACCTGAGCAAGGGCTGCTACCGGGGCCAGGAGACGGTCGCGCGCGTCCACAACCTCGGGCGCCCGCCCCGGCGGCTGGTGTTCCTGCACCTGGACGGCAGCGTCGACCGGCTCCCCGCGCACGGCGACCCGGTCGAGATCCCCGGCGGCCGGACGGTCGGGTTCGTCGGGTCGGCGGCCCGCCACCACGAGCTGGGCCCGATCGCGCTGGCGCTGGTCAAGCGGAACGTTCCGGTGGACGCGGACCTGCTGGCCGGCGGGGTCGCCGCCGCGCAGGAGGTCGTCGTCTCGCCGGACACGGGGGCGAACGCGCAGATCGATCTCCGGAGGCGCCCGGCAAATCGCGGGTAAAGCGGCGACCCTCGGGGCAAAATCGTCTGATATAGACGATTTCTGACCGGCCGCCGCCCGGGGAAGGTGGTTTCCTACCGATGGTCGCGAACCTGGGGAGAGAGCAGCCGCCGACCGCGCGGAGAGGGACCCGCCGCCGCCGTCCCCGCCGGGAGTCCGCGCTGCTGTGGTGGCTCCTGTTCGCGGCGGTCGCCGTCGCCGCCTGGTACCTGCACTCCTGGCGGGTGGCGCTGCTCGGCCTGCTCGGCTGGTGCCTGTACGAGTTCCTTCTCGTCCCCACGCTGTGCCGCGTCCTGACGCGCCAGGGCGCCCCGTGCGTCGAGCGCGCGCGCGGACGGCTGTTCGCGTGCACGCGGAGCCATCAGCACGTGAAGAACGACGCCCTGTGGAAGCTCATCGGGATGCGCAACCCGTCCCGCAGGAGGCCGGGCGCCGGCGAGGAGGAGGGCGGCACCGGCGTGGTCGTCCACTCGGCGAGCGTACGCGGACGGCTCGCCCCCGCTGACCGGGCACTGATCCTGCTGGCGGCCGCCGGGACCATCGTCACCGTTGTGGGAATGGTGTACGGGTTCGGCTGATTCTCGGGTCGGCGCGGGCTCAGATGTCGACGACGAGGGTGATCGGGCCGTCGTTCACCAGCGAGACGGCCATGTCCGCGCCGAAGACGCCCGTCTCGACCTTCGCGCCCAGCGCGCGGAGTTCCTGGACCACCGCGTCCACAAGGGGCTCCGCCACGGGACCGGGCGCGGCCGCCGTCCAGGTGGGGCGGCGGCCCTTCCGCGCGTCCCCGTAGAGGGTGAATTGGCTCACCACGAGCAGCGGCGCGTTCAGGTCCGAGCACGACTTCTCGTCCTTCAGGATGCGCAGCCCCCACAGCTTGGCGGCCATCCTGCGCGCCTTGGCGGCGTCGTCGTCGTGCGTCACCCCCACCAGGACCATCAGGCCCGGCCCGTCGATCTGCCCCACGACGCGTCCCGCCACGGACACGCTCGCCTGACCCACCCTCTGGACTACGGCACGCATGACCATGCATTCTGCCGCCTATGGGAGCAACGACGCTCATCACGGTGGCGCCCACGGGTGCGGAGTCCGCCAAGGCGGACGTACCGGCCCTGCCCGTCACCCTGGATGAACTGGTTCAGACGGCCAAGGAATGCGAGGCGGCCGGTGCGGCCGTCATCCACGTGCACATCCGCGACGACGACGCGCGGCCTACGCTCGACCCGTTCCTGCTGCAGGACACGGTGACGGCACTGAGGGAGAGCACGGGACTGATCGTCCAACTGTCCACGGGGGGTGCGGTGACCGACCCCTACGAGGACCGCCTGCGCGTCCTGGACGCGGCGCCCGACATGTGCTCGCTCACCTGCGGGACGGTCAACTTCGGCGACGACGTGTTCATGAACCCGTGGCCGTTCATGGCGGAGCTGTACCAGCGCACCCAGGAACTGGAGGTCGTGCCCGAATTCGAGCTGTTCGACCTCGGGCACGTCGCTTCCCTGCACCGCCTCTTGGACAAGTACGGACTCCCGTACGGCGGCCACGTCCACTGCGATCTCGTCATGGGCGTCCCCGGCGGGATGCCGGGGGACGCTCGCACACTGGTGGCCGCCGTCGAGGCGCTTCCCGACGGCGCGACGTGGTCGGCGACCGGCATCGGCCGGACGTCCCTGCCCGTGCTGTTCGCCGCCCTCTCCGCCGGCGGGCACCTGCGGGTCGGCATGGAGGACACGGTCACCTTCGCCAAGGGGCAGCCGGTCACCGCCAACGCCCGCCTCGTGGAACGCGCCGCGTCCGCCGCCGCCCTCGCGCAACGCCCCCCGATGCCCGCCGCCGACGCCCGCGCCTTGCTGGCCATCAAGCCTCGCTGACCTGGGTCAACACCATTCGGACGGACGGTTCCGGCGTGCGCCGGGCCGTCCGTCCCGCCGCGCGCGGGCCAGGAGGCCCGGCGGCGGTTATCCACAGAATGCAGTTCGGGTTCACTTCGGTGCGGTGGGTAATCGAGCATGGAGACCCGCGGGCCCGGCGGCCCGCGTTCACCGACGACAGGGGGGCGCAGTGGAGATCAATCCCGTACTCGTGGAGGTCGAGCGGTCCGGGTTCGTGGAGTCGCGGCACCGCGGCGCCGCGATCGGGCTCGACGCCGACGGCGCGGCGGCGGTGCGCGCGGGCGCACCGGAGGAGCCGATCTTCCCGCGCTCGGCGAACAAGCCGATGCAGGCCGTCGCGATGCTGCGGTCCGGCCTCGACCTCGACGGCGAGCTGCTCGCGCTCGCCGCGGGCAGCCACTCCGGCGAGGACTTCCACGTCGAGGGCGTGGAGAAGATCCTCGCCGGGGCCGGCCTCGGCGCCGCCGACCTGCGCTGCCCCGAGCAGTGGCCGCTGGACCAGGCGGCGCAGCAGGAGGTCGCCCGGTCGAACGGCGGCCCGTCCCGGATGCGGATGAACTGCTCCGGCAAGCACGCCGCCATGCTCGCCACCTGCGTCGCCGCCGGATGGCCCACCGAGACCTACCTCGACCCGGAGCACCCGCTCCAGGCCGCCGTCCGCACCGCCGTCGAGGAACTCGCGGGCGAACCGGTCACGGCCACCGGTATCGACGGCTGCGGCGCGCCCCTGTTCGCCGTGTCGGCGGCCGGCGTCGCCCGCGCGTTCCGCGCCCTCGTCCTCGCTGGGCCCGGCACCCCCGAACGCCGCGTCGCCGACGCGATGCGCGCCCACCCGCAATGGACGTCCGGCACCCGCCGCGAGGAACGCCAGCTCATGGACGCCGTGCCGGGCCTCCTCGTCAAGTGCGGAGCCGAAGGCGTCGACGCCTTCGCCTTCAGCGACGGCCGCGCGGGGGCCGTCAAGATCGACGACGGCGCCATGCGGGCCCGCACACCGGTGACGGTCGCCCTGATCCGAGCCCTCGGCATCGACCAGACCGCCGCCCCCGGCGCCCTGGACGACCTGGCAACCGTCCCCCTACACGGCGGCGAGACCACCGTAGGCACCATCCGCCCAGCCCCCACCGCCTTCACCCCACCCACCTAACCGCACCCACCCCCAACGCACCCGGGCAGCACCGTGGCCCCCACGACCCCGCACCCACCCGCGAGCCCGCACGCGCGGCATCCAGGCAGCACCCCAGGCAGCCGGAGGCCGTGTGACGTCCACGTCTACGCGGCCGTCAGCACGCGGGGCGTCCGGGCGGCACCCGGCGAGCGCTGGGGGTCGCGCGACGACTCGCGTCCACCCGCCGACGCCCGGCTCCTGTTGGCTGCCCGGGCGTTACCCGCGCGGTGCTGGGGCTCGTGCGGCGCCTGCCCGCGTCCGTGCGGCGCTCCAGGTGGCGCCGGGGGCCGCGCAGTGCCTAGGTGTAGTGACCTTCAGCGTTGTTGACGCGGCTGGACGCTCTATGAGGTGTCCGGCGGCACTCAGGTGGTGGAGGGGCGTGTGATGTCCATGCCCTCTGGAGGCCTGCCCGGGCTTTAGAGGGCGCGCCGGGCGGCCCCGGTAGCACTCCTGGCCGGGGGTGGGTGGCTGGCCAGCGGCGGTTCGGCGTGTGGGCTGACCGGCGGCGGGTGGGTGTGTGGGGTGGGCGGCGCCAGGTGGGTGTGGGGGATGGTCGGAGGTTGGGTGGGGGGTCGGGCGATGGGGGTGGCGTGCGCGGGCCCCGGCCTTGGTGGTCGGGGCCCGCGGGAGAGAGGGTGTTGCCGGGGGTCAGGCGTTGTGCTTGGGGCGCTTCAGGGACTCGACCTCGTTCTTCAGGGTCTGGGCGTCCTTGACGATCTTGGCGCGCTCCTTGAGCGTCTTGTTGGCCAGGCCCTTCGCGGTGGAGACGCGGGGTTCACGGCCCGGCTGCGGGTTCTCGTACTGGAACTCCTCCTCCTGCTCGGCGGTCGGAGGGTAGCTGTGCGAGAACATGCCGGGACGGTAGTAGTACAGCCCGCCCTGCTCCATGCCGCGGTGGTTCGTCTGGTCGTTGCGGCGCTCCGGATGGATCCTCCTGGACGACGCGGCGACCGTGACCCAGAGCCACCCCAGCAGCGCCACCGTGCCGAGCACCGGAATGATCCAGGCCCAGAAGATCGGTCCAATGGGATCGGTGTTGGCGTAGGCCGTGGCGAGCATCCCGTCCACCTCCCGATGGTCGGTCATTGCGGAGACGGTTATGGGTGTGTCCCTTAATTCGCGGCATTAACCTCATGCGCCCGGATCGGGGCCGGCGAGCCGAGCGTCCGGTTGCGTCCGGCGGGCAGGCCGGGCACGGCGAGGAGCGCGCAGATGGCGAGGACGGCGGCCATCGGAACGCTCCAGCCACCGGTGGCGTCGTGCAGCGCGCCGATGGCCAGGGGGCCGAGGGCCGCGATGACGTAGCCGACGCCCTGCGCCATTCCGGACAGCTGCGCCGCGATCCCGGCGTCGTGCGCGCGCAGCCCGATGAACGACAGCGCGGTGGCGAACCCGAGACCTTGGCCGATGCCGAGGACGACCGCCCACAGCCACACCGACGAGATCGGCGCCCAGGTGACGCCGGCGAACCCGATGAGGGTCAGCGTGCAGGTCAGGACCACCAGCGGGCGCTGGTCGCGCATCCGCCGCTCCAGCAGGGGGACGCCCAGCGAGCCGACCGCCTGGATCGCCGCGGTCAGTGCCAGGACGTAGCCGGAGGAGGTGTCGCTCAGCCCGCGGTCCTGGCAGATCGTCGGGAGCCAGCCGAGTACCACGTACGCCAGCAGCGACTGGAGGCCCATGAAGACCGTCACCTGCCAGGCCAGACCGGCGCGCCACACCACTGCCGCTGCGGCGCGCGCGGGAGGCGCCGACGGGGCCGAGCGCGCGGCGCGGGCCGCCCGCAGCGCCTTCGGCAGCCAGATCAGGCCCGCGATGGCCGCCGGGACGGCCAGCAGCCCGAGCGGCAGCCGCCACGAGGAACCGAAGGCGTACTCGACCGGCACGGCCAGCCCGGACGAGATCGACGCGCCGCCGCTGACCGCGAGCGTGTACACGGCGGTGACCGTGGTGATCGAGTTCGGGTGGTCGCGCTTGATGATGGACGGCATCGCGATGTTGCCGATGCTGATCGCGACGCCCGCGACCAGCGACCCGGCGAACAGCGGGAACGGCGCGTCCACCAGCCGCAGCAGCAGCCCGAGGATCAGCAGGCCCATCGCGGCGACCAGCAGGGACTCGCTGCGCGGCGCGCGGCGCAGGAAGGGGGCGACCAGGCCGTAGGAGCCGAAGAACACCAGCGGCAGCGTGGTGAGCGCCCCCGCGGCCGTCCCGGACAGGTGGAAGGCGTCCTGGATCTCCGTCAGGACCGGTCCCACCGCGGAGATCGCCGGACGCAGGTTGACCGCGACCAGGACGATCAGCAGCACCGATCCGATCAGCCCGGTCCGCCGCGCCGTCACCGGTCCTCCCCGCCGTCGGACGCGCGGCCGACGAGGGTCTCCAGGACGGCGAGGGTCGGCTCGACGACCGCGGCGGCGGCCCGCGCGGCGGCGTCCGGGTCGGCGGCGGCGATCGCGTCCAGCACGTCCCGGTGCCTGGCCGGACCGGCCTCCGGGACCTCGTGGTCGAGCCGGACGGCGCGCATCGCCTCGCCGAGCCGGACGATGAAGAACCGCATCGCCTCGATCAGCACCGGGTTGCGGGTGGCCTCGGCGACGCCGAGGTGGAAGCGCGCGTCCGCGGCGCCGAACTCGGCGGCGCCGTGCTCGTCCGCGCCGGTGGCCGCGTCGCGGGCGCGCAGCAGCTCCTCCAGCCGCTCCAGGTCCGCCGGGGTCCGCCGCCGCGCCGCCAGCCGCGCCGCCTGCACGTCGTAGGCGAGCTGGACCTCGAAGACGTCCCGTGCCGTCGCGTGCGCCACCCCGCCCAGCAGCGGCCGCGGGTCGGCGCTGCTGCGCACGTAGGTGCCGTCACCGCGCCGCACTTCCAGCACGCCGCAGTGCGACAGCGCCCGGATGGCCTCCCGCACGGCCGGCCGGCTCACGCCGAGCTGCGCGGCCAGGTCCAGCTCGCCGGGGATGCGCTCGCCCACCGGCCACGAACCGCCGCTGACCTCGTGCTGCAACTGGTCGAGTACGGCGTCGACGGTCGAGCCGCTCGGGACGGGACTCAGCGCCACCATGACCTCCCTCTGTAAGATGTCAGACATCTTACGAAACGCCCGAAACGCCCATCCAGCCGGGGCAATCCGACGAGGAAGCCGTACCGGCGGCACCCTTGCAAGGCGGCCCCGCCGGGGGCAGGGGGTTGTGGGGAGCAGGTGACGCGGGCCCGCGGCGGTCGCTGGGAGGGGGGTCGGCGGCCGCCGCGGGCTCGGACAACGCCCGCCGTACCGGGATGAGGGGGATGGATGCCGTTCCGGCAGGCGTCGCGCTCGGCGCGGGAAGGTCAGGCGGTTCCGCTCACTTGACCTGGCGGATGTTCCCCGCGTGCCGATTGTGGATCCAGCGGAGCGGGGCGAACTTGTGCCAGGTCGCGGAGACGCGGGCGTTCGCCGCGCGTTCCCGTTCGGCGTCGTCGCGGGCGGCGGCCTCGCGGCGCGCGGCCTCCTCGCGCTCGGCCTCCAGGCGGGCGAGTTCCCGTGTGGCGGGGGTGGACGCCGGGTCGCGCCGGGTGCGCTGCGACGGGCTGCCGCGCACGACGCCGCCGGTCACGTCACCGCCGCGATGCGGCATCTGCGGGTCCCTGCCCTTGGGATGCTCGCGCTCCTTGGACGCCAGGATCGTGAGGAACAGCCAGCCGGCGATCGCCAGGAAGATCACGACCGGTCCGATGGTGTACAGGTAGATGTCCCCGATGTGGACGGAACTGCCGAGCATGGTGGCGACACCTCCTCACCCCAGGCCGGTACCCGCCGTCCGGGTTTCAACCGTTCGGGCGCGCGAGAGCCTCGTCACCCGCCGTGGAACCGGCGTGAGACGGCGCCGTCGGCGGGAACGCGTGCCGGGGCGGCGTCAGAGGCCTCGGGACTGGGAGATGGAGCCGGATGTGGCGAGGGTGAAGGTGCGCATCGACTCGGCGAAGTTGGACAGGTCCCATTCGGCGGGGCCCTCGTACCAGTAGAGGTTGTCGGCGCCTTCGGCGCGCTCGCCCGCGTCCTTGACCGTCTCCGCCCACTTCGGCACGACGCCGAAGACGACCGCGTACGGCAGGAAGCGGGAGAACAGGGCGATGCGCTGCCGGGAGGCGGTGGCGGCGCCGTCCGGGATGGTGCCGCGCTCCAGGAACGCGCGGAAGCCGATGGTGTGCGCGAGGACGGTGGAGCCGCGCGCGGTCTTGGCGGGCATGTACTGGCCGCCGTACGCGAGGGCGGCCCCCGCGATGATCAGGGCGAGGCCAGCGAGCGCCCATTCGGTGGTGAGGGCGAGCGCGATCGTGGCGGCGACGCCGAGGACGGTCAGCGCGATGCCGACCACCGTCCACCGCGACCGGACGGTGTCGGGCCGCCGCGCGAACCAGCCCTGCTTCACCACGTCCTCGTACATCGCCGCGCGCACCTGCGCGAGCTTCGTGGCGAACGTACCGCCCAGCTCCGACAGTTTCACCGCGTCGCGCGGCGCGCCGTCCCGGCCGGTCATCAGCGCGTCCAGCAGGATCCGCTCGTAGGGGAGCAGGTCGACGATGGGACGGTTCAGCCGGCGCAGCGTCCAGTCGAGGCGGCCGGTGCGGGCCCGGTCCTCCTCCTCGATCAGCAGGTAGCCGCGGACGGCGAGGTCGACGATCGTCGCGGTCACGTCGATCACGTCGGCCTGCTCGTCGATCAGGGTGCCGATCTGGCCGGGCCGCACCCCGTTCGGCGGCTCGAACTCGGCGCCGGCGACCGGCGCCTGGTCGCCCTCGGCGGCGTGCTTGCCGACGACCCGGGCGTCGCGCCCGCGCAGCAGGTAGAGGACGAGGACGCCGCCGCCGAGGACGACCAGCAGGCCGAGCAGGACGCCGCCGGTGACCGCGTTGACGGAGAACGCCGTCGCCACCGTGTGCCGCCGCTCGTAGAGCGGTTGGCCGCCGGTGGTGCCGGCCGGCAGCCCCGCGACGACCGTGAGGTACTCGCCGGGCAGCATCTCCCGCTGGGTGTAGATGCCCTGCGTGTGGGCGTGGTTGGTGTAGTACTGCGTGCAGCCGATCGTGCTCTGCAGCGGCCCCGCGAAGCAGTTGACGCTGCGGATCATCGCGGCGGCGTCGACGGTCGCGGTGGCCTCGTCGACCGGGACCCTCCAGCCGCCGGCGGCGGCCCAGCGCAGCTCCTCGGCGGCCCCGGCCGGCGCGATCGCGCCGCGCAGGTCGTACTCCAGGACGACCGTGTGCCGACCCGTCAGCTTGCCGCCGCCGGACACCTTGACCGTCGTGTCCGTCTCGCCGGTGGAGGTGGACACGCGCGTCGGGCCGCCGTCCGGGCTGGTGGCGCGCAGGGCGCCGAGCTCGTAGACGCGGTCCTGGGTGACGCTCTCGTGGCTGCGCGTCGGGAACGTCCGCTGGAATCCGGAGTGTCCGGTGAACTCGTAGACGATCGTCTCCTTGACCCGGATCACGCCGCCCTTGCCGGGGGCGAGGGCGACGTCGTCCTTCAGCACCCGCTCGGCGGCGGCCTGACCGGCCGGGGTAGCGGAACGCTCGTCCGCCGATGCGGATGCGGAGGCCGATGCGCAGGTCGCGAAGGGCAGCAGGGAACCGGCCGCCAGCGCGAACACCACCGGTCGCAAACGACACAACGCCGCAAGAGCAGACATGGCCGCAAATGGTAGCGGCTACGCGTGCGATGATTCTGCGCTATGGCAGGTCATTACCCCCCGTCGCCGCCGCCGGCGCCTCCGTACGGTCCGCCTGCCTACGGTCCGCCGCCGCAGTACCGGTACGTCCCGCCGCGCCGGCCGCCGCGCCGCAGCGCCGGCGGGACGATCGCGGGCATCGTCGGCGGGCTGACGGCGGTCGTCGTCCTCGGGATCCTCGGCTTCTCGCTGTTCGGCGGCGAGGGCGGCATCGGGAGCCACGTCCGTTCGGCGACGCCCCGGACGGCCACCCGTGCCACGGCCACCGACAACAAGCTCTACGCGACGGGCGCGCTGTCGCCGGTGCACTGCGCCCTGCCCCGCCTCGTGCCGGGCGCGGCGTCCATGCGGCGGTTCATGGACGTCCTGAGCGACTGCCTGGACGCGTCGTGGAGCAAGCAGTTCAAGAAGGCCGGGATGCGGTTCGACACCCCGAACCGGGTCTTCTGGCAGACGCCGGGGACGAGCCCGTGCGGCAGCTATCCCGCGCCGGGCGCGTCGGCGTTCTACTGCCCGGCGAACAACACCATGTACGTGGGGCTGACGAACGTGGTGGCGACGTCCGGCGGCGAGCCGCTGTCCCATTACGCGGTGTTCGCCCGGGTCATCGCGCACGAGTACGGCCACCACGTCCAGGACCGCGCGGGCATCCTCCTGTACGGGGACGCCGAGATGGAGAAGGGCGACAGCGCCATCCGCACCGAGGCGAGCCGCCGCATCGAGTTGCAGGCGCAGTGCTTCGCCGGCACGTTCCTCAGCGCGGAGCGCAGCACGCTGCCGATGACGCAGGCCCAGTACACGGCGATGATCATCGACGTACGGGGGCGCGGTGACGAGCGGCTGCCGCCCGACCAGCGCGACCACGGGTCCGGACGGCACTACGCGGGCTGGGTGATCACCGGCTTCAAGGGCCGGAACCTGTCGGTCTGCAACACCTGGACGGTCCCGCCCTCCGACGTCAGCTGAGTCCGCCGGGGGCGTATTACTCACGGGTAGTTGAGCATCGGTACTCATGCCCGGCGCCCGGCGCCGCCGCAGACTCGTGGGCATGACGAACTCCACACCGCCCGCGCAGGCGGGCACCACCGCGTTCTTCCTCCAGGCCGCCATCTCGTTCGCGGTCTCCAGCATCGCCGTCGCCGCCGGCGTCATCTACCTGCCGGTGAGCGCCTGGGTCCGCTCCTTCCTCGCGATCGGCCTGCTGTACGTGATCACCTCGACGTTCACGCTGGCCAAGTGCGTCCGCGACCGCCAGGAGAGCCAGGCCGTCACCAACCGGGTCGAGCAGGCCCGCCTCGACAAGCTGCTCGCCGAGCACGACCCGTACGCCACCCCGTCCCTGTGACCCGCCCGCCGGGTCGGGTGGCCGGTCCCGGCCTCCGCGCGGCATGCCGCGGAGGCCGGTCACGGGGTCGTCCGCGCTCAGCCGAGCGCGGGCGGGTCGTACGCCCCTTCCCTGATCCGCTCCATCAGCGCACGGCCCTGACCGGCCGTGATGACGAGCGTTCCGGCGTCCGGGGCCTTGCTGTCGCGGAACGCGATCAGGCCGCCGGCCGGCCGGCACGACTCGACGCATTCGTTGCCGTCCCGCGAGAAGCGGCTCTTACGCCATTCGAGCGTGTCCGAAATCTCTCTGTGAATTGCAGGTACCCTGCCCATACGAGTGGTCCTTCCTGGTCGATGTCCTCTTCCGGATGGGAATGCTCGTCACGGTGGGCGGCGTCCTGCTCCAATCAGGACGCCGCCCGCGGCAGGCCCCCGCAACCCGCCGGTTGCGGGGGCTCGTCGCTCTCACGGCCCGGTCCGGGCGGCGGGGCCCGCGCGGCGCGCGGATCGCCCATGCTCACCGCTGGTTCCGGGGATCGCCGGGCGGCGGCAGGATCGGCCGACCGGTGAACCAGCCGGGTGCCTCGGGTGTTGGGTCCCGGAGTATCTCGGTGAGGATTTCCAGGCTTCTCTCCGGCCGGTGAGCGATGATTCCGAGCGTGTTCAGCGCGTCCATATGCCCGACGGAGTCGGACGGTTCCGTCAGGTAGTCGATTCCGGTCAGCCCTTCGCGGCAGATGATGTCCGGCAGGGCGCCGTCGGTGAAGCGGAGCATGGTGATCTGGCCGCGGGACGCCCTGCGCGGCCGCGATGCCGAGGGCAGCACCTGCAGGGTCACGTTCGGCCACGTGCTCATGCTGATCAGGTGCGCGATCTGCTCCCGCCACACGCTCCGGGAGCCCAGAGGCCGCCGCAGCGCCCGCTCGTCCACGATGGCCCACAGCCTGCGGTCGCCGTTCGCGCCGAACCGCTTCTGCCGCGCCATCCGCAGGCGGACCAGTTGGTCGACGTCGTGCCTCCCCAGGTCCGGGCCGCTCCGGGCCGTGACGGCGCGGGCGTACCCCTCGGTCTGCAGGAGGCTCGGGACGAACCGCATCCCGCACATCCGGATCAGCGAGGAGGCCTCTTCGAGTCCCGAGTAGGCCCACAGCCAGGCGGTGGATTCGTCCTCGTGCCGGGTCCGCCGTCCCGGTGACGCGGCTCCCCGCGCCAGTTCGAGCAGCGAGCCGGTCAGCGACCCGTCCTCCACCCCGTAGAGGGTCAGGAGCGCGACGACGTCCTGCTCCCTCGGGCTGACCTGGCCGAGTTCCATGCGGCTGATCCTGGACGGGGAGGCGCCGATCGCGCTGCCGGCCTCCCGCGCGGACAGGGTGCGCGCCTCGCGGAGGCGGTGCAGGAACATACCGAGCAGGACGCGTTCGGGGAAGGTGGCGCCGGCCGCTTTCGCCACGGCGCGCTTCGCGCGGCCGTTCCCGCCAGAGTGATCGTCCCTCGCTCCGTCCGGCCGCCGGGAGCCGGGGGCGTGCAGCAGGCGGTCGCAGGCCAGGGCCCACAGGCGCATCTCACCGGCGTCGGCGTGGCAGAGCTCCACGATCCGCAGCACCTCGTGCGACCGCGGCACGCGATGCCCGTAGAAGAGACCGGCCACCTGCGCTCCCGACAGGATCGCGTACGCGTCGGCGCCCGGGGCCTCGGTGGAGAGCCGCGGCAGCCGGTGCGGTTCGATCCCGGCCCGCCTGCACAGCCGCTGGAGCATTCCCACCAACTCGTCCGGTGTCGTGGCCCGGAAGGGATCGTCGGTCTGGGGCGACGGGCCTGCCGCCCGCCGCTCGGTGGTGGCGGCCCTGGTCAGCTCCCGGACGGGGACGGGGTCGCCGGCCGCCCGCCCGTCCGCGTCCAGCAGGTCGGCCGTCGACCGCCATTGCCGGAGCCATGCGTCGACGTCGCCGCCGCATGCCATGACGTAGGCCCGCGTCACCTCCCAGCTCGGGAACCAGCGCCCGGAGGCGGCCTTGGCGAGCGTCGTGCGTCCGCAGTGGCAGACCGATTCCATGGTCCGGTAGCTCGGACCGCCGGCCTCGGTCCTCAACCGGCGCAGTGCGTGGGCGAACGCGGTGACGGGTCCGGCGGACGGGTCCATGGGGGTCTCGGGTCGCGGCATCGCCGCGGCCGGCTAGCGGGGGACCGCCGGTGCGTGCGGCGGACCCGCCGCACGCACCGGCGCGATCCGCCTCGCCGGCGGGGGGTTGCGCACGTTGTTCCGCTCCTTTCGAAAGCCGAATGGAATTCGGCTCGGTTCGGCGATCTCTTCGGCGGAGGGCGTGCGCGTCTCCGGCCATTGCTGTTATGGGGAGCCGCGGCACGCGTCGCGCGTGGTCATAAACTAGGTGTTTGTTCAACGCGTTGACTATCAGCGAGGCCCGAGCCGGATGTCAAGGGCCGGGTGTCCGCGACAGCCCTGGTCAACCGAACTGTCAAGCGGCGCGTGAGCGGACAACCCCTGGCCGCCGCAGAACCGGACAACCCTGTGCGCGGAACGTTCTTGCTGGCCATGGCATGGATGCCGTAGCGGAGGCCGTGGCGGTGGGTTGTGGACAACCCTCGGACGCACTTTTCTGGGCTCTTCCCGGGCGAGCCGTTTCTGACAGGCGCCGCGCCGGGATATCGAATAGATGCCTCCTCTATTCGACATGGAACGGCGATTGGCGCCCGGAGTCCCTTGTCGCCGCGATGGCTTCGATCATTCCCGGCGAACCTCTATGTCATCGTGTCGTCCGGTCCGGGGTCGATGCCCGCCGGTGGGCCCCGTGGGCGGCGAGCGCCGTTTCCGGCGCGGTTCGCCGACCGGGTGCCGATCGGCACGGGTGAACGGTTCGTCGTTGTCCGCGTGCTCGTTTCCCGGTCCCGCCCGAACCCGCATCGGCGGCTCCGGGGGGCGTGCCGGAGACTGTGAGGGGACTCACGGCCGAGTGCTAGCTGACGTGCTTGCAATTGCAAGCACGATGACGCAGGGTGGAGACATGGCAAGTTCGAAGGTCGGCTCGATCGGGGAGTACATCCGGGAGCAGCGGACGCGGGCGAAGATCTCGCTGCGCCAGCTCGCGGACGTCTCGGGGATCTCCAACCCGTACCTGAGCCAGATCGAGCGCGGGCTGCGCAAGCCGAGCGCCGAGATCCTGCAGCAGATCGCCAAGGGGCTGCGGATCTCCGCCGAGGCGCTGTACGTGCAGGCCGGAATCCTGGAGGAGCGCCAGGCCGACACCGACGTGCAGGCCGCCGTCCGGGCCGACCTCCTCCTCACGGAGCGCCAGAAGCAGGTGCTGCTCGACATCTACGAGTCGTTCCGCAAGGAGAACGAAGCCACCGGAGTGTTCGGACCGTCCGGGCACGACACCCCAGAGCAGGATGGAAAGGAAGAGGTCGGATGACGCTGGCCAGCAGTCTCCGCGAGAACAAGGCCGTCTACGCCGTGGCCGGCGCCGGCGACTTCGCGGTGGAGAAGATCCGCGAGGTCCCCGAGCAGGTGACCCGGTACCAGGGCAAGGCCCGCGAGGCCGCCACCAAGTACCAGGGCGAGGTGCGCGAGACCGTCGAGCGCTACCGCGGCGAGGTCCGCAAGACGGTGGACCGCTACCGCGACGAGGTCGACGCCAAGGACCTGCCGGGCGCCGCGGTCGCGTACGTGACCCACGTCGGCACCCGCACCGTCGAGTTCATCGACGAGCTCACCGAGCGCGGCAAGCGCGTCGTGCACCGCGAGGCGGCCGAGGTCGCCGCGATCGCCGAGGCGGACGCCGAGCCGGCCCCGAAGGCCCGCACCGCGCCGGCCAGGCGCACCGCGGCGCCGGCCCGCGCCAAGAAGAACGACGCCTGAGCAGCGGTTTCGTGAGCCCGGCCGGGAACACCCGGCCGGGCTCCGTCGTCTTCTCCTACGGGAGGTCTCCGGCCCGCGGAGTCCCGCGGATCCGGCCGCGGGGTGGACGGGCCGCATAGGGTTGGGACGCAACGTGCGCGACGCGAGGTCGCCGTCCGAGACGAGCGGGAGTGCTGATCACCGATGGCGGACTTCAGTGTGCTGGACTACTTCTTCTGGCTGCTGCTGATCATCGCGTTCGTGATGGAGGCGTGGGCCCTGATCGACTCGCTGACCGTGCCGCAGGGCGCGTACGCGGCGGCGAGCAAGCTGAGCAAGAAGCTGTGGATGATCATCACGATCGTCGCGGCCGTGGTCGGCGGCGCCTACGCGGCCGCGCCCGCCGCGCTCGGCGCGCATCCGATCGGGCTGCTGCTCGGCATCCTGCCGGTCGCCGCATTCATCGCCGCCGCCGTCTACCTGGCCGACGTCCGGCCCGCCGTCGCCCCCTTCCGGAAGCGCGGCGGCGGCCGGGGCAACACCAACATGGGCCCGTACGGCCCCTGGTGATCCGGCGGTCCGCCCGCAAGAAGCGTGAAATCAGGCCGGGCACCGGGAGCGGGCGCCTCCGCTCCCGGTGCCCGGCGTTCTAGGGGGACGCGGCGTCCCAGGGGCGGTTCAGCGCGTCTACGGACACCAGGCCGTTCTCCACGATGGTGACCGCGCGGTCGAGGGCCGTCCGCATCGACAGCGGGTCGTAGCCGTGGCGGCGGCAGTGCACGATGACCGCCTGCATCCCGCCCACCGCGACGCCCGCCGCCGCGACGGCGTCGATCTCGTCGATGCCGGGGCACAGGTCCCGCAGCAGGCCCTCGATCTTCTCTTGCGTGTCGGTAAGGCGCTGCAGCGCGCGCGCCTGCAGGCCGGGGCGTTCCAAGATGAGTGCTATCTGGACCGCGCCGTATTCGCCGTGCTCACTGACGATCGCCTCCAGGACGGCGACGACGCTGCGCCGGATCGTCTGCATGGGGGACTCGCCGGAGACGCGCGTGGCCAGCCGTTCGGCGACCTCGGCGAGCCGGTCGTCGACCTCGGCGAAGACGACGTCCTCCTTGCTCGGGAAGTAGCCGAAGAAGGTGCGGGGGGCCACGTCGGCGGCGGCGGCGATGTCGGCGATCGTCGTCTCCTCGTAGCCGCGCTCGGCGAACAGCCGCAGCGCCGCGGACGCGATCGCGTGCCGGGTGCGGCGCTTCTTGCGCTCCCGCAGGCCGGTCCGCTCGTCCATGTGACGGACGTTACCACGGCTGCAAAGTTGCATCTATTGCAAAAATGCACGAATGCTGTTTCTCTGCGTCCATGGCCGCATTCCTGGACGCACTGGGGCGTTTCTGCGTGCGTCAGCGGCGCACCGTCTTCGAGCTCTGGCTCGCGGTGATGCTCGGCGCCGGCGTCCTCGGCCTCGTGCACGGCGGCATGTTCGTCCAGCAGAGCAGCCTGCCCGGTACCGAGACGCAGCGGGCGGTCGACACCCTCGCGCGCGACTTCCCCGCCCAGACCGGGCCCACCGCGACCGTCGTGTTCCACCAGACGCCGCAGGCCAGCCCGGCGGACTGGCGCGTCGCGCTGACCATCGGCCGGTCGATCGACAACCTGGGCAAGCTCGACCGCGTCGCGTTCGTGCAGAACCCCTACGTCCCCGGCATGGGCGGGCTGAAGGACGACAAGGCCGTCGTCGTCCAGCTCAACTTCGCCGGCACGATGAGCGACCTCAGCGCGGGCGATCTCGACCGGCTCCGCGAAGCCGTCGAGCCCGCGCAGATGGCCGGATTGGACGTCAAGTTCGGCGGCATCGCCGCGATGATCCTCAACCAGCCGAAGAGCGGGCCGCAGGAGGCCGCCGGGATCGTGCTGGCCCTGCTGGTGCTGGTGCTGGCGTTCGGGTCGTTCCTCGCCGCCGGCATCCCGATCCTCGTGTCGCTGTGCGGGCTCGCCGTCGCCTACTCGCTGATCCACTTCGGCGCGTCGCTGTTCCAGGTGGCGCCGACCGCGCCGATGGTCGCCGCGATGCTCGGCCTCGGCGCCGGCATCGACTACGCGCTGTTCATCGTCACCCGCTACCGGCAGCAGCTCGCCGACGGCGACGACGTCGAGACGGCCGTCGGACGCGCGATGGCCCATTCCGGCCACGCCGTCGTGTTCGCTGGCGGGACGGTCGTGTTCGCGATCTGCGGGCTGTTCCTGTCCGGCATCGCGTTCGTCGGGCGGATCGGGCTCGCCTCCGCCATCGCCGTCGCGATCATGGTGGCGGCCGCGCTCACCCTGCTGCCCGCCGTGCTCGGCGCGCTCGGCCCGCGCATTGACCGGTACCGGCTGCCGCGCGTCCGCCCCGACCGCTCCTCCGCGCGCTGGATCGCGTGGGGCCGGCACGTCGACCGGCACGCCTGGCCGTACGCGATCGTCGCCACGCTCGTGCTGCTCGGGCTGGCCGTCCCCACCCTCAGCCTGCGGTTCGGCGTCATGGCCGACAGCATGTCCTCGAAGAAGCTGGAGGCGCGGCAGGCCTACGACATCGTCGCGCGGGAGTTCGGGGCCGGCCACTACAGCCCGTTCGTCGTCGTCGCGAAGGTGCCGGGCCCGGAGCGGACCGTCAAGAGCAAGCCGCCGGTCGTGAAGGGGCCGCAGGGCCTCAGCGGCCTCAGCGGCCCGCCGGCCGGGTCGGCGCCGTCCGCGGCGCCGTCCGCCGCGCCGCGCGTCAAGGGCGCCCCCGACCTCACCAAGAAGCCCGACAAGCAGGCCACGCTGATCGCGCAGGAGCTGGCGCAGCGCATCTCCGAGGTCCCTGGCGTGGTCTTCGTGGGGGAGCCCGTCGTCACCGGCACCACCGCGACCCTGACGGTCGTGCCGCGCGACGCCCCGCACGAGCAGTCGACCACGGACCTCGTCCACCGGCTCCGCGACACCACGATCCCCGCCGTCCGGGACGCGCACCCCGGCGCGCAGGTCTACCTCGGCGGCGAGAACCCCGCGATCATCGACATCGCCGACACGGTCGGGGCCCGGATGAAGACCGTCGTCGTCGCGGTCGTCGTCGTCGCGCTCCTGCTGCTGGTCATCGCGTTCCGCTCGATCGTCGTGCCGGTCAAGGCGGCGCTGATGAACCTGCTGTCGATCGGCGCGTCGTTCGGCGTCGTCACGGCCGTCTTCCAGTGGGGCTGGGGCGTCCGACTGCTCGGCGTCGACCAGGCCATCCCGATCATGGCGTTCGTGCCGCTGTTCATGTTCGCGCTGATCTTCGGGCTGTCCATGGACTACGAGGTGTTCCTGCTCTCGCGGATCAAGGAGGAGTACGAGCGGTCCGGCGACCCGCACGAGAGCGTGGTGCTCGGCATCGGCTCCACCGCCCGGCTGATCACGTCCGCCGCGCTCATCATGATCTTCGTGTTCGCCGGGTTCGTCCCGCAGCCGGACCCGACCATCAAGCTGATGGCGCTCGGCCTGGCCGTCGCGGTCGCGGTGGACGCCACGATCGTCCGGCTCGTCCTCGTCCCGGCGCTGATGAGCCTGCTCGGCCACGCCAACTGGTGGTGGCCCGGCCGGGGCCGTCCCGTCCCGCCGCCCCCGCCCTCCCCGGCGCCCGTGGCCGAGCAGCTCGAGCTCGAACCCCTTGCCTTGATCGGTAAGGAACGATCCGTCCCGCGATGAGTTCTGCCGCCGCCCCTGGTCTAACCGAGGACAAGCACCATCGACCGTCGGGAGCGGTGAACATGGGAAAGGTCAGCACGTGTCTGTGGTTCGACGGCCAGGCCGAGGAGGCCGCCGCGTTCTACACGTCCATCGTGAAGAACTCGCGCGTGATCGACACCGTGCCGTCCCCCGAGGGGGGCCCGGGCGAGCCGGGCTCGGCCATGCTCGTGCGGTTCGAGCTGGACGGGCAGCAGTTCGCGGGCCTCAACGGCGGCCCGCAGTTCACCTTCGACGAGGCGGTGTCCGTCCACATCCTCTGCGACTCCCAGGAGGAGATCGACGAGCTGTGGGGGAAGCTGACCGCCGACGGCGGTGAGGAGGGCCCGTGCGGGTGGCTGAAGGACAAGTACGGGCTGTCCTGGCAGGTCGACTCGCGGGCGCTGTTCGAGATGATCATCTCGCCCGACCAGAAGGCGGCGGCCAGGGCGACCAAGGCGATGTTCACCATGAAGAAGCTGGACGTCCAGGCGCTCCAGGACGCCTTCGACGGCAAGTCCTGACCGCGGCGAAGGCCGGGCGCCCCACCTGACGGGTGGCCTGCGCCCGGCCTGCACCGCGGTGCGGACGCCGGCGGGCCGGCGGATCCGCGAGAACCGATCACGGGTCACCCGGCCGTGCCCGGGCGCTCGGCCGGGAAGCCACGAACGCGGGCGCCCACGACGGCGATGAAGGTGGGCACGAGGAGCAGCAGAACGCTCCAGGGGAGGGACGTCGCGCCGAGCGCGTCGAGCAGGACGCCGCCGATGATCCCGCCCGCGGCCATGGCGACGTTCCACAAGGTCACCAGCATGGCCTGGGCTGCGTCGGCGCTGTCGCCTCCCGCGTCCGCGGCGGCGGTTTGCAGCAGGGTGGGCAGGCCGCCCCAGCCGAGGCCCCACAGCAGCGCCGCCAGGTAGACCGGAACGTCGCTGTGGGACGGAATGCCGAGCACGGCCGCGGCGGCGCCGACCAGCAGGACGCTGCTGATGGTGAGCGTGCGCAGCCGCCGGTCGATGTGGGCCCCGGTGAACCAGATGCTCACCAGGGAGGCGATCCCGAAGACCAGGAGGACCAGGTCGGTCGACCCGCCCATGCCGATGTGGTCGAGGAAAGTGGCGATGTAGGCGTAGATGACGGTGTGGGCCAGGACGAAGGCCAGAGTGACGAAGAGGACCGGTGCCACGCCCGGGACGGCGAGCGTCCGCAGCATCCGGGGCCTTTCCTGCGACCGCTGACCCGGGTAGTCCGGGACGGTCGCGGTGATCCAGCCGAGCAGGACGAGGGCGAGCCCCGTCATGGCCAGGAACGCCACCCGCCAGCCGAGCGCCTGGCCGGCGAAGGTGCCCGCGGGGACGCCCAGGGACAGGGCGACGGGGATGCCGGCCATCGCGACGGCGACCGCCTTGCCCTGGAGGTGGGCCGGCGCCATGCGGCGGGCGTAGCCGGCCAGCAGGGCCCAGGCGAGCCCGGCGGCCACGCCGGCGACGAACCGGGCAATCAGGGTCAGCGCGTAGTCGGACGAGACGGCCGTGACCGTGTTGGCCGCGGCGAATCCCGCCATGGCCGTCAGCAGCAGCCGCTTGCGGCGCCACCCCGCGGTGGCGGCGGTCAGTGGGATGGCGGTGAGGGCGGTGCCGGCGGCGTACACCGTCACCGCCTGCCCCGCCGCGGACTCGCCCACATGGAGGCTGCCGCTCATCTCGGGGAGGACGCCGGCGGGAAGCGTCTCGGTCAGGCTGGTGATGAAGACGGCGGTGGCCAGGGCCAGCAGCGCCGCCATCGGCAGGTTCTCGTTGCTGATCGGTGCCCGAAGATCGACGGGCCGATCGATGCTCTCGGTCGACATGGCAGGATGGTGAAACCTTCACATCGATGTGAAGGTCAAGCCGCTACTGTGTGAGGTGGGACATATGCGGATCGGACGGCTGTCCGAACTGACCGGCGTCTCTCCCCGGCTCCTGCGCTACTACGAGGAGCAGGGCCTCATCATCTCGGAGCGCTGCGCGAACGGCTACCGCGACTACGACGAGCGGAGCGTGGACCGCGTCCTGCAGATCCGCGGGCTGCTGGACGCCGGTCTGCCGACCCGCATCATCAAGCAGATCCTGCCGTGCCTCGACAAGCCCCGGCGCATCGTCTTCTCCGACGCCACACCGGAGATGATCGCGACCCTGGAGGGCGAACTCCAGCGCATGAGCCGGCGCATCGAATGCCTCGCCCGCAACCGGGACGCCATCGCCGAATACCTCGAAGAAGTCCGAGCCGCCGGCTCCGACCCCGAGGGACAACCCGACGCGATTCGGGTGCACGCGGCGTCCCGATGACCGACCAGAGCACGGCGCACCGAACCGCTGATGGGCTTCAGAGGCTCTCTTGAGCGCCCTTCGTCATGGCCTCGCTGGGGATCAGCGCGTCCAGGTGGCGGCGGGGCCGTCGCTGTAGGCGTCGCTCGACCAGGTGGCGCCGGTGACGGGGCTTCCCGGGGCGGCCAGTACGGGGGCGCAGGTGCGGTACGACTTGCCGGGCGGAAAGCTGTGCGTGTCCGGGTAACCGTCGCACTTGGAGAACCGGCCCATGACCGAGAGGCTCCTGGCCTGGCCGCCGTCCGCCAGGACGCCGCGCGGACCGTCCGGCATCGTCAGCGACAGGTCTGTCGTGCCCGCGTTCTTGATCACGGCGTGGATGTAGTACGGCACCATCTTCTTGGCGCCGCCGCTGAGGTCCAGGCCGGACAGGTCGGCGGCGCGGCCCTTGACGATGCCGGTCACGGTGATCTGCAGCTTGCCCTTCTTGTCGTTGTAGGCGAAGTCCATGACGGCGGGCTGCCCGAACTTCAGCGTCTTGTCCGCCTGCGGTGTGGCGGCGCTCGCGGAGGGCGAGGGCGAGGGCGAGGGCGAGGGCGTCCGGGCGGCCGAAAGCTTGGCGTCGGAGTCGTCACCTGACGACTCGCATCCGGCCAGGGCCGCGAGGGCGGCGACGCTGCGGGGCGCGGTTCTCATAACGGCTGATGAGTGTATTGGTTCGACATCGGCGAACGCCTGGAAGTGCTGAAGGACTATCCGACATCCCCCGGCTGCACGTCTCCGTTCGCACCCACCTGGATCACCGAGATGGTGCGCCGCGGCGAGCGGTGACCACCCAGGCGCGGGAGCCGAACCAGACGCCGTCGTCGCTCAGGTGCGCGGTGAGCGTCTCGCGCAGACGCCCGACCGCGCGCGCTTCGTCCGCCGCGTCCAGCCGCTTCACTATTTCGCTGGTGCACGCGAAGCGGCGGACCCAGTCGAGGGCCGCGTCCACGTCCGGGCCGTAGTAGACCGACTCGTCGACGTCGGTGAAGGTGATCTCGGTGAAGCCCGCGGCGTCCAGGATCCGCCGCACGGTCGCCGGGTCGCCGAGCGAGAACGCATCCGGTCCGGTGGAGGCCGCTCCCTCGAATCCTGCGATGGACTGGCGGATCTCGACGGCCCACTCGTTGCGGTCGTGGGGCTGCCAGACCAGCATCACCAGACGTCCGGCCGGACGCAGCGCCCGCCCGATGTTGGCGAACGCGGCGGCGGGGTCGTCGAAGAACATCGTCCCGAACCTGCTGATCGCCAGGTCGAAGCGCTCCTGCGGGAAGCGGTGGACCTCAGCGTTGGCCACCTCGAAGGTGACGTTGCGGAGCCCTTCGGCCCGGGCGGACTCGCGGGCACGCTCGATTGCGGGTGCGGAGACGTCCACCCCGAGCGCGTTGCCCTCGCGGGCTGCGCGCGCGGCCTCCCGCGTCGTCTGACCGGTCCCGCATCCGATATCGAGAACTACGTCCTGGAGCCGGACGCCACAGATCCGGCGCAGCACCTCGTTGTGCCGCCGCAGTTCGGCGTCGTAGCCGCTGGGGTCGAGCGAATGTTCACCGGTGGAACGTCGCATCACGGCTCCTTCGCTACGGTTCCGAGCTGCCCGAGCACTGCCGGCGGCCTCGCTGTGGCGGCCTCCAATATCCCCGTTCAAGGCGCTACGACGTCTTCCTGTCGAGGGAGGTCGGAGTGGCGCAGTGCTCGTTGCCGCCGGTCAGGTCGTCGCGCACCAGGACGAGAAGTTGCGTCAGCTGTGAGCGCTGAGCGTCGGACAGCGAACGGAAGAGGTCGTCTTCCACTTCCTGCTGCGCGGCTGCCGCCGCTTGCAGCCGCTGCCGTCCCGCCTCCGTCAGCACGACCAGGTGGCGGCGCCGGTCTCGGGGATCCCGCGTGCGCGTGACCAGCCCGTCGGTCTCCAAGGGGTTGAGCTGCGTGACGAGCACGCTGGCCGCGGTGTCGGTCTGCGCGGCCAGGTCGGTCTGCGCCGACGGGCCGTGATCGTGGAGCAGCCCGAGGATGTGGAACTGCCGTGGCGTGAGGCCGTGGGTGGTGTGCGCGTCCCTCAGGCGGCGCATGGCCTCGTGCCCCAGCAAGGCGAGCATGAGGCCGGGACTGTCGCGGTGTTCGTCGAGCAGCGCCGCGCCGGAGGCGGTCGAAGTAGCCGAGGTCACTGGTTCACTGTACTCCACTGAATCATGTAGGTTCCTAAACGATTGAGGCGTACAAATGGTCGAGCCGACTGCACGTCCTTCGACCTCCGCATCACCACCCTTCATCCGAGGAGCGCCATGTCCGCCATCCGTCCGCCCGTGCTGCTCCCCGATCCGAGTGCGGATCTGGGTCTGCACGGGGCGCGCGCCGTCGTCACCGGAGGAACCCGTGGCATCGGCGCCGCCACGGTGCGCCGTCTGACCGCGGCCGGCGCGCACGTGGTCGCCGTCGCCCGCAACCAGGCCGAAGTTCCCGCTGGAGTGCACCTGGTGACCGCCGACCTGAACACTCCCGGCGGGGTCGAGCACGCGGCGGCCGCGGCGTTCGATCTTCTGGGCGGCATCGACGTGCTCGTCGACAACGCCGGACGCAACATCCAGGTACCCGACGGCGTCCTCGCCGCGACCGACGAGGACTGGCTGGCCAACCTCGAAGCCAACCTGCTGTCCGCCGTCCGCCTCGACCGCGTCCTCGTCCCCCACATGACCGCACAGGGCCACGGGGCGGTCGTCCACGTGTCATCGAACGCCGCCCGCTACCCCCAGCCGAACGGCGCTCCCTACGCCGCCGCGAAGGCCGCCCTCAACGCCTACAGCAAGAGCCTCGCGCTCGCCTGCGGCCCGCACGGCGTGCGGGTCACCGCCGTCATGCCCGGAGTCATCGAGACCGACGCCGTGGAGGCGAGTCTGCGGCAGGCGGCCGAACGCACCGGCCGCGACCTGGACACCATCCGCAAGGAGTTCCACCAGCGCCTCGCCGCCCCGCTCGGCCGCCCCGGCCGCCCCGAGGAGGCCGCAGAGCTGATCGCCTTCCTTGCCTCCCCACGCGCCTCCTACCTCACCGGCATCACCATCTCGGTCGACGGGGGCATCCTCCCCACCCTCTGACGAACCGTCGAGGTCGGGACGGCGGCGCGGTCGGGACGGCCCCGTTCTGGGGACGTTGATGGCGTCCAGGACGGCGATGAACTGCGGGCTGTCGCCCCACTGGCAGGAGTGACGGCAACGGACAGGACCCGGCACCGGCCATCGGCGGACAGATGAATCTTGGTGGACGACCCGCCACGGGAGCGTCCCAGCGCCTCGCCTGCCGGGCCACCTCCTTCAGCAGCTCGACCAGCTCGCGCCACGGCGGCGTCGGCCGCTCCCACTCGGCATCGGTCAAGTCACCACGACCCATCAACCCACAGTGATTTAACCAACGCCCACCGTCAGCCGATCCAGGAAACAGGGCCTAGCCGGGAACGGCCGTCGGCGGGAAGCCGAAAGTGGCGACGAGGCTCGGTTCGTTGAACGAGAAGATATGACTGATGCCCGCTCCGGTGACGGTCAGCACCACTATTCCGTAAGCCTGGTACGTGCCGTTTCGGTCACGGGTGTAGGCGACCGCGGCGGGCTGCCCGTTGGCACTTGTCGGCAGCATGAGCCAATCACCGGGCGATCCCAGGACCCAGGTGCGGAGATAGGGCACGCAGGTCCTCTGGCCGGCGAACCAGGTCTTGAAGGGGGTCGCCTCCAAAGTGGCGTCCCGGCACAGCAGCCGTTCCAGGGCCGCCGCGTCGGAATTCTGGAAGGCCGCGATGTACTGGTCGAGAAACTCCTGTGCTTCCGGCTCGGTGGGCTGGGTCATCGCGTCGGCCGCGGGAGTTATTTGCCGGAGCCTGGCGCGGGCGCGTTGCAGCGTGCTCTTGACGGCCGCCGTGGTGGTGCCCAGCATGACGGCGACCTCGGCGGCCGGGAAGGACAGCACCTCCCGGAGCATGAGCACGGCCCGCTGCGCGCCGGACAGGTACTGCAGGCTGGCGACGAGCGCCAACCGCAGGTCCTCCCGCGCGACGACGACGGAGGCGGGATCGGCCGCGTCCGCGCTGAAGAGCACGTCGGGTGCCGGCTGAAGCCAGCCGACACCCGGCTCGGCCGGTACCGGGGCGGCCGCGGGGTCCGGTTCCGGACCGCCGAGGCCGGAAGGCAGCACACGCCTGCTGTGATGCGCCAGGGCGGTCAGGCAGGCGTTGGTGGCGATCTGGTAGAGCCACGTGCGCACCGACGACCGGCCCTCGAACGCGCCGTAGGAACGCCAGGCGCGCAGATATGCCTCCTGGACCACGTCTGTGGCATCGTCCACCGAGCCGAGCATGCGGTAGCAGTGCGCCAGCAGTTCCCGCCGGAACGGCTCGGTGTCCCTGACGAACGCCTCACTGTCGGGAACGACGGTTTCCCGGTCGGATCCGCCAGAGGTCAAAACCGTTCTCCGGTCATACGGAGCGGCCGAGGAAGGCGGCCAGCCGGTCGGCCGGACCCGCATTTCCAGGAGCCTCGACGATGGGCCCGAAAATGGCTTCTCCCTCCGGCCCCCGGTAGGCGTCGATGATGTCGGCCCGGGCCTGGACGAGGAGCTCGTCGGCGAGTTCGGGGTCAAGGTCGGTGTGGTGCCCGATGGCGCGGGCGAGGTCCCATCCATGGACGAACTGATCCCTGACGACCATGCCCATCAGGTCCGCACCGGAGAACTCACCGAACGCGAGCTCGATCGTCTTCTCCAGTACGCCTGCGGACCCGAAGGCCGCAAGCGCGACCTCGATGCAGTCGTCGTAACCGGCAAGGAAGTCGCCGGCCCCGAAGTCCTCGTCGGTGACGTCGTAGCCCGTACCCATGGCGGCGGAGGCGCCCCACCGGGCCGAGCCGACGAAATGGTTGATCAGAGCGCGCACGTCCCACGACGCGCACGGCGTCGCTGCGTCCAACTGGTCGCGTCCGACCTTGGCCAGCACGGCCCGCGTGCTGGCGAAGGCCCGGCTCAGCTGCCGGGTCGGCGCCGAATCCTGCTCACTCTCCACCGCTGACGATCCTCTCTCGCGATTCCTGCCGGACCAGGCCCCGCTCCCGCAGTCGCGGACGGCCCCTGGCTCACAACAGGTAGACCCTCCAGCATCGAAAAAGGAATCACGCCGGTGCCTCGAGGACGAAGAACAGGAAGCAGGGTCTGGTCGCGAGGTCGTGGACGTCGTCGGGGAACAGTTCGCGAGCGGCCGGATCGGGCTGCGGCTCGCTGATGGCGGCCAGGCGGAAACCGGCGGCGGTGAAGGCATCGGTCATCGCGTGCAGCGGCTTGCGCCAGAACTTCATCGGGACGAGCCGTCCGTTGAGCATCCACTCGAAGGCATAGCCGGTGGTCGCGAAGTAGTCGGGCCGGGGCTCGGAGATCGTGTAGGCCACGAAAGGGTGGTCCACCGACGCGATCAGCCTGCCACCGGGCCTCAGCACGCGCCGCGTCTCGGCCAGCGTCGGCCCCCAGTCCTCCAGGTAGTGCAGCACCAGCGACGCGACCACATCGTCGAACGCACCGTCGTCGAACGGCAGGGGGTCTTTCAGGTCGGCCACGTGCAGGGCCGCGCCATCACCGAGCCGCTTCCTTGCCAGCGCCAGCATCCCGGCGCTGGCGTCGATGCCGGTGACGATCGCACCGCGGTCGCGCAGTGCGGCCGTCAGGGGACCGGAGCCGCAGCCGGCGTCCAGGATCCGGCGGCCGGTCACGTCTCCGGCGAGCGCCAGCATCGCGGGCCCGCTCGTAATAGGCGTTCACGAGACTGTTCTCGTTCTCCGCCGAGTACGCCTCGGCGAAGCCGTCGTAGTCGTTCACCTCGGCCGGATCCGCAGGCTGGGCGAGACTCTCGGGCATGTCCGTTGCGCGGTCCATCGTCGCAGCCTAGTTTCACCCGATCCGCCGGGCATGCCCGACCGGATGCCCTTGAGCGGATGCGCCGCTCCGCCCCGCTGACCCGCGAGTCAGCGGGGCGGAACGGACTAGATGTTCTTGATGGCGTCGGTGAAGTGCCGGAACTCGCCGTGGCTCAGGACGAGCATGGGACCGCCGGGATCCTTGCTGTCCCGAACCGCCACGACGTCCATCCCGTCAGCGACCTCGATGCAGTTGTCGTTCTGCACCGTGCTCCGCGAAGCCTTGCGCCAGCCTGGCTCGGAACCCGGCACCGCGGCGAGCTCGACGCAATCGTCGCCTGATTCGTTGCTTCGCTGCGCCTTGCGCCAGGGCAATTCGGCCCTCGGCATCGATGCGATCTCGATGCAGTTGTCGGCCTCGGCGGTGCTCCGTGAAGCCTTGCGCCAGACGACGTTGCTCAACTCCAACACCTCGTCAATGCGGGGGCCTGTAAGTGCAGGCTAGATGTTTTTGAGGGTCTCGGCCAGGTGCCGGAAGTCGCTGCGGCTCACGAGGATTTTGGGGCCGTTGGGGTCCTTGCTGTCACGGAGCGCGACGATGTTCGGGATGCCGGCGACCTCAACGCAGTTGTCATTCTCCGCCGTGCTCCGCGAGGCCTTGCGCCACAGTGCCCTGCTCAGGTCCATTTTTCTTCGATCACCTTTCTGATCAGCGCTCGAGTGTCCCTCACGTTGAGCGCCTCTGCCTGCAGACTAGCGAATCTTTCACTCAGCTTGGCAAGGTCTTCCGGCTCTGCGCTGGTCATGCCGCCCACCCCGGTGACCATGTACGCGGCTTCGCTACGGTCCGCCTGGGTAGCGATGGCGAAGGCAGCTCGTGCTTCCTTTACATAGACGGTGGGAAGAACCTGAATCCGGATGCCGTCCCTTTCGGACAGTTCCAATAGGTATTCGAGTTGTTCTTGCATGACCTCGATAGTTCCTACCTGTCTATGGAGAACGCTCTCCTCAAGTACGACGAATATTGTCGGAGCGGGGTCGCCCATAACGTGCTTCTGTCTGCCCAGTCTCGTTGGTACATCCTTTATATCTGTGAGGATTTCGGTTGCATAAGCCTCCGTCTGGAACAGGCCGTTGACGATGTGCGTCTCGTAGACGCGGATGAGGGTGGCGGTCGACTCGGCCTTCGGGAAGTTCACGAAGTATGCGGCGTACTTGACCGATTTGATTGATTCCAGCAGTTCGTTCCATGCTTGGACGATCCGGCCGCTGGCCTTGAGCGCAGCGTCCGCGCGGCTGGCGAAGTCGCAGCGGCAGCGTGTCTTGCCCAGTTCAACATGGCTGATGTAGGCGCGGGAGACGTTGACGAGTTCGGCGAGATCGGTCTGGCTGAGCCCCGCTGCCTCCCGCAACTGCCTGATCTCGGCGCCGAAGGACCGCAGTTCCGGGCTGATCTTGTAGTTCTCCCTGGGCAGAGCCACGGCGATCTTCCTCTCGGGGGGCCGCAACCGAGCCGATAAGGAATGCAACTCGATTGCGGGTGTTTTCGAAGTCACCTATTAACGTACGGGTTTCTGTGGCATCATGGTGTTCGTTCGATGACAGAGAGTGATTTCGGGCGGGATCTTCCGGTTTGTGGGTGAGGGCCGTCCGAGGTCGCTGACGTTTGCGCTCGAAGGGCGTACACCGATGGCAGCAGCATCCACACCGGAGTCACCGGCTCTCGTGCTCGCGCCGACCGACCAGGCGCCCGGCCATGCGCGCCGCTTCCTTGTGGAGCGGTTCCGTGAGCTGGGGATCGCGGAGACCTACGTGGGGCGGGTCGTGGTTACCGAACTGGTGACCAACAGCTACAAGCACGTGGGGTTCGGGCACATCGTCGTCCGCGTTCTGCCGGACGTGCGGGACGGCCTCGTGCGGATCGAGGTCTGGGACCAGGGCGCCGGGACGCCCGAGGTCCGTCCGGAGAACCACGAGGCGACCAGCGGGCGGGGGCTGCTGATGCTCGCGCAGCTCGTTCAGGACTGGGGCGTCCGGCCGCTCGTCGAGGAAGGAAAGGTCGTATGGGCGGCCTACGCCCCTTGAAGTCCCCTTGAAGCCGGCGCAATGCGTCCTGCGGTGGCGCGCTCGGACGGGATCGCCACGCCAGGGTCGCGGTGGACGCCGCTTCTTCTCTCCGCGCGGAGATGCGGACGCGGCATGTTCCCGCCCACCCGGCGGCCAGAGATAGACCACTGCCCCGGTCGGCGTTGTGAACAGACGTTCACTTGCGGCGAGTCGTCGCTTTGGCGGGGTGCATAACGACGACTCGCCGCAACTCAACGAAGTTCTTGGCCGGGGTCGGTGAACCGCACATGCGGGTCCTCTGTCCCCCCTGCGGTGACGTGGAGGCGGCCGTCGCGCGGGTCGGTGCCGTTCTGCAACGCCGCATGTTCCTGGTTATCCGTGCAGGTCACTGGAGGTATCGCTGTGCTCTCGCATGACCCGGACAACCGATATCGCGGCGCGAGCGCCGCGCTCGTACTGGCGCCTGGTCACCGGTTCGGGGACCGGCTGGAGGTCGAACTCGATATCGACCTGGCCGTAGAGCGGCTTCGGCTCGCCTTCCCCGGCGTCTGCATCTGGCATGGCGAGTTCACCGGGTCGCTCTGGGCGTTGCTGCCGGGGCGGTTGGTCGAGGCGCGACTGGCGTCCGATCTCGCGCGGCGGTTGCGTGAGGAACTCGGCGGTCCGGGCATCGGCGTCGGACGGCCGGTCGGGTCCTGGACGGCTCACCGGGCCGTCCTCTCCGGGCCGGGCGTTCAGTCGCCGAGAAGGGCTTCTCGGCGGCGGTCGGTGAAGAAGGTCGTGGGGGCATGGTTGCGTCCGCTGCTGCGGCTTCGCTGGGGGGCGTCCTGAATCCGTTGATTTTGGTGGCCCGGGTTTTCCACGGTTTCTGTGACCGGTTGTGGGCAGGGGGCTAATCGGCGGGCGGCGGGTGTCTAGCGTTCTTTCATGGTCGCGTTTCCGCAGGAGTGGGCGTTGGTGGACGTGGAGACGTCCGGGTTCAGGTCCGTCCAGCACAGGGTGCTGTCGATCGCCGTGGCGACGGTCGGAAAGGATGGGAAAGCGGGGGAGGAGTTCTCGACTCTGCTCGATCCCGGATGCGATCCGGGGCCCGTCCATATTCATGGGCTGACCGCCGATCGGTTGAAAGGGTCTCCGAAGTTCGGGGACGTCGCCGAGCGGGTCGCGGGAATGCTCAAGGGGCGGGTCCTGGTGGCGCACAACGCGCCTTTCGACTATGGCTTCCTCGCTCAGGAGTTCGGGCGTGCGGGGCAGAGCCTTCCGGTCGAGTCGAGGCTGTGCACGCTCGCGCTGAACCGGCGTCTGGCTCCGGCGACGTCCGATCTCAAGCTCGGCACCCTGGCCGCGCACTACGGCGTGCGGATGGGGAGGGCGCATGACGCGAGGGAGGACGTCCGGGCGCTCGCCGGGGTGCTGCGGGGGTCGCTCGACGAGGCGGCCCGGCTGGGGGTGCGGTTGCCGCTGGTGACGTGTCCGCCCAAGCAGAACGGGGTGTTCCGGCCGTCCGCTCCGAAGGTTCGCTGCGCTTTCCGGTGTCCGGGGTCGCTCAAGGACGGGGCGCCGCTCGTTCAGGGGATGAAAGTCGCCATCACCGGTGAGACCGGTATTGCGCGTGAGGATCTCGTGGCGCGGTCCGTGGCGGCCGGGTTGAACGCCATGACGTCGGTCAGCAGGTTCACCAGTGTGCTCGTGACGAATGATGCCGGGTCCGGGTCGGCCAAGGCTCGCAAGGCGCGGGAGAACGGTGTCCCCGTCATTGACGAGCGCACATTTCTGCGGTTGCTCGGTGACGTGCGTCCCGGTGTGCTGCATGGTGAATCGGGGCCGGTGATCCCGGCGCCGGTCCCGAAGGCCGAGGTCGTGCGGCCGTTGGACGGACGGCGGGTGCTCGTGCTCGGCGGGACGCACCCCAAGGCGTCGAAGGCGCGGGGACGGGTCGTGGAGTTGGGCGGTGCGGCGGCGATCAACCTGTCGGCGAGCGTCACCGACGTGGTCGCGCTCGACACGGGCGACCGCCGCATGGAGCGGGTCGTGACGTTGGAGCTGCCGGTGCACGAGGAGGTCTGGTTGGAGGCGCCCGAGCGCGGGCCGGTGCGTGAGGGCACGCGGGTCCTGCCGCGAGGGGCCGCCGTCGACCTGCCGAAAGGCGGGCGGTGGACGGCCGAGGTGTCGTGGGTGCGGCACTCGTCGTGCGAGGTCGACGTGGTGGCCTTCGCCCTGGACGAGGACGGTCAGGTGGCGAGCGACGACGACTTCGTCTTCTACAACGCCGCCGAGACGCCCGACGGGTCGGTGCGGCTGGTGGCCGACGGCCCGGCCGAGCAGGCGATCACCGTCGACCTCGACGGCCTGCCCGGCGCGGTGCGGACGGTCACCGTTGCGGCGGCGATCGACGGGGCGGTGACGTTCGGGGACCTGGGCGCCATCGAGCTGGTGGTCGGGCCGGACGACGCGGAGAGCGCCTTCGTCCAGGCGACCCTCGACGCGGGCACCAGCGAGCGGACGATGCTGCTCGCCGAGATCTACCGGCGAGGCGACGGCTGGCGCGTGCGGGTGGTGGGGCAGGGCCACGAGTTCGGCCTGGACGGGCTGGCGCGCGCGTTCGGGGTCGACGTGGAGGACGAGGGCTGAGTCAGCCGATGACCAGGGGCAACCTCGCGGCGAGGTCGCCTAGCGCGGCCTTCTCCGCGTCCGAAGGGGCGCGGCGGCCGGTGCCGATCAGCAGGGCGTCCTTGTCGGAGAGCGAGGCAGGGAACGGGGCCCCGGCGATCCTCTCCAGCAGGGCGCGGGCGGCCGCGAGGGGTTCGGCGGGCGGCTCGGCGGCCGACGGCAGGTGCGCGATCAGGTCGAGGTGGTGCAGCGTCCATTCGAGCACGTACGCGGACAGGTAGTCGCCGGCGGTCAGCACCTTGTCCTGGGTGGCGACGCGGGCGGCGGGGTCGGCGAGCCGGGCGGCGCGGCCGGCGGCGGAGCCGACGTCGTCGAGGTGGAACTTCAGCAGCCGCGGCTCACCGTACGCGGCGGCCAGCCGCGGGATCAGGGCGTCGAGCGGGTCGTCGCCGGTCGGCGGCTCGACGATGTCCCAGTAGGTGGCGGCGTCCGCGGTCGGTTCGGTTCCGGCGGGCGTGACCAGGGTGATCAGGACGTCCTGGGCGTCGATGACCAGGTGGCACACGAGGTCCCGGACGAGCCAGCCGGCGCAGCCGGACGGCCGTTCGAAGTCCTCGTCCGGCAGGCCGGCGACCGCGGCGAGCAGGGCCGTCCACGAGCGTGAGAAGTGATCCACTGCGGCACCGTAGGCCGGGACCCGGACGTCGGACAACCGGATTGAGGGCGCCGGGCCCGGCAAGATTCACGGGACGGAGGGTGAGGATTTGATGGACGTTTCGGACATCGGCCGTCCGACCGGGTAGACCAGCATTCGTGCAGGTGAGTTATGTGAGCGAGGCGACGCCGGGACGGCCCAACGAGGACTTCGTCGCGGCGGGGCCGGGGTGGGTCGTGCTGCTGGACGGGGCGACGGCGCCGCCGGGGGTGGACAGCGGCTGCGCGCACGACCCGGCGTGGCTGGTGCGGCGGCTCGGCGGGCAGATCGCGGCGCGGATGGCGCTGGAGGACGGCAAGCCGCTGCCGGACCTGGTCGCCGAGGCGATCAAGGTGACGGGCGAGGCGCACACCGGGACGTGCGACCTGGAGAACCCCGACAGCCCGTCCGCGACGGTGTCGCTGCTGCGGCGGCGCGGCGACGCGGTCGAGTGGTTCGTCCTGGCGGACTCGCCGATCGTGCTGGACGTGGGCGAGATCCAGGTGATCCGGGACGACCGGGTCGACCGGCTGCCGAGCTACACCCTCGACGCCGTCCGCAAATCGCGCAACAGCCCCGGCGGGTTCTGGGTGGCGAGCACGAAGCCGGAGGCGGCGTACGAGGGGCTGACCGGCGAGGTGCCGGTCGCGGGGCTGCGACGCGCGGCGGTGCTGAGCGACGGCGCGTCCCGCCTGGTCGAGCGGTTCGGCCGGCTCGACTGGGACGGCCTGCTGCGGGTGCTGGACGAGGAGGGGCCGCGCGAGTTGGTCCGGCGGACCAGGGCCGCGGAGGAGTCGGAGACCTTCGCGCGAGGCAAGCGGTACGACGACGCCACCGCGGTCCTGGTGCGGTTCTAGAGCGGGTTGTTCGCCGCGGCGATGTGCGGCCACCAGCCGGCGAGGTCCTCCGGCAGATGCATGCCGTCGACGCGCAGGGTCGCGGGCATCAGCGGGAACCGCCGCCCGGCCGGGAAGGTGCGCTCGTAGGACGGCGGGTCCAGGACGACGACGCGGGTCCCGTTGACGGCGGGGACGTCGGCGGGCACGCCCTCGTTGTAGATCCACTCGCCGCGGGCGTCCACGAGGTTCCACGGGCTGGACACGATCGGCCGGCCGGGCGGGACGTCCGCGTCGAGGAAGCAGGCGACGATCTCGGGGGCGGGCGGGGTGCCGGGCATGCCGCCGGGACGTCCGAGGAGGGCGCCGGCGAGCAGCATGTGCAGCTGGAAGTTGTCGCCGACGCCGCCGATGGTGACCGTCCAGCCGTGCCGGGTGGCACGGTCCAGCACGAGGATGCGCTCGCCGTCCAGGACCCGCAGCAGCGCCTGGACGTGGCCCATGTGCGGGAGGTACTGGGCGGCCTTCTCGGCGGCGAACGCGCGGAAGTCGCGCTCGTCCAGGCCGGTGCGGGTGGCCGGGGACATCTGCAGGACGGTGCTGCCCGCCATCGCGAACTGCGGCAGCGCGAACCACGACATCATCGCGGTGACGGTGCCGTCGCCGAGCACCGGGCTGACGGTGTCGAAGACCTGCTGGGAGGGCTGCTCCTCCTGCATGTCGGGCGGTTTGCCGCCGGTGGCCTCCTCCCAGGCGTTGCCGAACGCCAGGGCCGCCGCGGTCGCTTCGGTGAGACGGTGCACCACCGCCGGGCCGGCGGGGTCGGGGTCGGCGCCGGACTCGATCCACGCGCCGGACACCACGGCGAGCCATCCGCCGAGGTTGACCGGCGCCTCGGCGATGCCCTGGGCCAGGCGGGGCAGCGCCGCGGTCTTCGCGGCGGCGGGCGCCGACTGCGACTCCTGCATGAGCCGGGGTAGGAGATCGCCGAAGGACCGGTCCTCGACGAGCGCCGCGCGGACGATCTCGTCGACGAGTTGCTGGAAGGCCGTACTCATGAACGATCACCCTGGCACAGCCGGGGCGCCGCGCGGACTTCTTGGAATCTGATTCTAGAATGGGGCCCATGGAGTCACAGGATTTCGCCGACGTGCTCAAGGCCGTCCGCAGCTTCGTCCGCGACGAGGTCGTCCCCCGCGAGGAGGAGATCGAGGAGACCGACGCGATCCCGGAGCCGCTGCGGCGGACGTCCCGGGACATGGGCCTGTTCGGGTACGCCCTGCCCGAGGAGTACGGCGGGCTCGGCCTGTCGCTGAGCGAGGAGGTCCGGCTCGTCTTCGAGCTCGGCTACACCAGCCCCGCCTTCCGCTCGATGTTCGGTACCAGCAACGGCATCGCCGGACAGGTCCTGGTGAACTCCGGGACTGACGAGCAGAAGGCCGCCTGGCTGCCGCGCCTCGCGTCCGGCGAAATCGTGGGCGCGTTCGCGCTGACCGAGGCCGAGGCCGGCTCCGACCCCAGCACGCTGTCCACGTCCGCGGTCCGCGACGGCGACGACTACGTCATCAACGGCGCCAAGAGGTTCATCACCAACGCCCCCGAGGCCGACGTCTTCATGGTCTTCACCCGGACCGGAGGCGCCGGCTCCCGCGGCATCTCCACCTTCCTCGTGGAGAGCGGCACCGACGGCCTCAGCGTCGGCCCCGCCGACCACAAGATGGGCCAGCGCGGCGCGCACACCGCCGAGGTGTTCTTCGACGACGTCCGCGTCCCCGCGAGCGCGATGGTCGGACCGGAGGGCACCGGGTTCCGCACCGCCATGGCGTCCCTCGCCCACGGACGCGTCAGCATCGCCGCCCTCTGCGTCGGCCTCGCCCAGCGGATCCTGGACGACACCGTCGACTACGCCAAGAACCGCAGCCAGGGCGGCAGCACCATCGGCGAGTACCAGCTCATCCAGGGCCTCATCGCCGACTCGCAGGCCGAACTGTACGCGGGGCGGGCCATGGTGCTGGAGGCCGCCCGCGCCTACGACGCCGGCGAGGACACCAAGCTCGGCCCGTCCTGCGCCAAGTACTTCTGCTCCGAGATGGTCGGACGCGTCGCCGACCGCGGCGTCCAGGTCTTCGGCGGCATGGGCTACATGCGCGGCGTCTCCGTCGAACGGTTCTTCCGCGACGTGCGGCTGTTCCGCATCTACGAGGGCACCAGCCAGATCCAGCAGCTCGTCATCGCCCGCAGCCTGCTGCGCTGACCAGCGGAGACGCCTGCCTGCGGCGTCCGGGGCAATCCAGTTCGCGCGCGGTCCCGAGTCCGTGTATCGTTTTCCCTGCGCGAACGACGCAAGCCCCTTTAGCTCAGTCGGCAGAGCGTCTCCATGGTAAGGAGAAGGTCTACGGTTCGATTCCGTAAAGGGGCTCCACGGCACAATGGCCGCCATCCGGTTCTCCGGACGGCGGCCTTCGTCGTCCCCGGACCCGGGGCGCCGGCGGGCCGGCGGGCGGGACCTCCCACCGCGCCGGGACAGGCCGCCGCGGACCGATTCGCTCGAAACCGGGCCCTGTGATACCGTCCCACCGGTTCCAGCAGGGCGTTCGTCAGGCCACCCTCCTCCACCGGGTAACCTGGGGAACGGCCCGCGGGCCACGGAACTCCGATTCCCCGACCAAGGTCCGGGAATTCGCGTTTCCAGGGTCAGGTGAGCATCCGGTATCCTTGCAATCCGGTCCACACCGACCAGCACGGCGGGGTAGCTCAGTCAGGCAGAGCAAGCGGCTCATAATCGCTGTGTCGCCGGTTCAAGTCCGGCCCTCGCTACTACCCATCTCCCTCACCCCCACGGGGGTGAGGCGGGCTGGGTCGAATCGCCGGCCGCCCTTCCATGGGCGTCCGGGATGCGTAGTCCATGTTCCTAGCTCAGAAAGGCACTCCATCGTGGCTGCCACCGACGTACGGCCGAAGATCACGCTGGCCTGCCAGGAGTGCAAGCACCGCAACTACATCACGCGGAAGAACCGGCGCAACGACCCGGACCGCCTCGAGATCAAGAAGTACTGCCCCAACTGCCGCACCCACCGCCCGCACCGCGAGACCCGCTAACCAGGTCCGGACGGGAAGTACTGCCCCGCTGCGCTACCACGGGGCCGGCACCC
Source organism: Actinomadura napierensis (assembly GCF_039529375.1). Lineage (NCBI taxonomy): Bacteria > Bacillati > Actinomycetota > Actinomycetes > Streptosporangiales > Thermomonosporaceae > Actinomadura > Actinomadura napierensis. The sequence continues at coordinate 55,560 of NZ_BAAAMR010000022.1, read as the reverse complement.
ACCGCCCGCACCGCGAGACCCGCTAACCAGGTCCGGACGGGAAGTACTGCCCCGCTGCGCTACCACGGGGCCGGCACCCACCGCCCGCACCGCGAGACCCGCTAGCCGGCGGTCCCGGACGGCGCGCGGCCCAGCCCGCGCCGTCCGCAGGACGGTTGCAGAATCGTCGGTCAGGGCGAATCGGCCATTGCAGGTCGTCGCACACCTGGACCGTCACGCGAGCGCGTTATCTGACCGGCGAGGCGACGCCGAAGGCGAGCCTCGCCGGGAAGCTCGCGAAGCGAGGTCGCGCTCGCCCGAGCACGGTCAGGGTGCGAGCCGCCAGGCGAGCACCCTGGGCCGGGATCGCAAGAACACAGCCCGTTTTTCCGCGGTGAGACCCGCGGGGGACGGGCTGAACGTCGTTCTGTTACGGTCCGTCGAGACGTTGCAAATGTGCTCGGACGCGGGCGGCGCCGCCGCGAGCCCCGCCGGGACCTGGAGGGACGGACTGCATGGCACTCAACCGTGACTTCATCGGGCGGAGCTTCCCGCCCAGCGAGCCGTACGAGGTCAGCCGCGTGAAGATCCGCGAGTTCGCGGACGCCATCGGCGACCCCAACCCGATCTACCGCGACCGCGAGGCGGCGAAGGCGGCGGGCCACCCCGACGTCGTCGCCCCGCCGACGTTCCCGATCGTGGTGTCGCTCGGCAACCCCGGCCTGGCCGACAAGGACCTCGGCCTGAACTACGCGATGGTCGTGCACGGCGAGCAGCGGTTCGAGTACACCCGGCCGGTGCGCGCCGGGGACGTGGTGACCTGCACCTCGACGATCACCGAGATCAGGTCGATCGGCAACAACGAGAAGATGGTCGTCGAGACCGACGTGAAGACCGTCGAGGGCGAGCTCATCTGCAAGACCTACAACACGATCGTGGAGCGGGGGGCCTGATGACCGCCAAGGTGAACTACGCCGACGTCGAGGTCGGCACCGACATCCCGGCGCGCTCGTTCCCGGTCGACCGCGCGAACCTGGTGATGTACGCCGGCGCGTCCGGCGACTTCAACCCGATCCACTGGCGGGAGAGTTTCGCCAAGGCCGTCGGGCTGCCGGACGTCATCGCGCACGGCATGTTCACGATGGCGCAGGGCGGCCGGTTCGTCACCGACTGGGTCGGGGATCCGGGAGCCGTGGTCGACTACGGGGTACGGTTCTCCTCGCCGGTCGTGGTGCCCGACGAGGGCGGCGCGACCCTGGAGATCAGCGGCCAGGTGGAGGAGAAGCTCGACGACAACAAGGTCGTCGTGGCGCTCACCGCCCGGTCGAACGACCAGAAGGTCCTCACGCGCGCCAAGGCCGTCGTCCGGCTCGCCTGAGGGCGCGCCGGGACACGCACCGGCCGGGCGTCCGGCCGGTGCGGACGTGCACGTTCGGGGAGGGGACAGGGCTGTGGCGGTGTTCGCGGAAGAGGTGAACCTGGCCGGGTACACCACGTTGCGGCTGGGCGGCCCGGCGCGGCGCTTCGTCGAGGCGACGTCGGAGGACGAGCTGGTCGCGGCGGTCCGCAAGGCCGACGACGCGGGCGAGCCGGTGCTGGTGCTCGGCGGCGGCAGCAACCTGGTGGTGTCGGACGACGGGTTCCCCGGGACCGTGGTGCACGTCGGGGCGCGCGGCGTCGAGCGCACGGCGGGGGAGGGCGACACCGTACTCGTCCGCGTGCGGGCCGGTGAGGACTGGGACCCGTTCGTCGCGCGCTGCGTCTCGGACGGCCTGGCCGGCGTCGAGTGCCTGTCCGGGATCCCGGGACGGGTCGGCGCGACCCCGATCCAGAACGTCGGCGCGTACGGGCAGGACGTCAGCGAGACGATCGTCGAGGTCCGCGCGTACGACCGGCAGGCCCGCGGGTGCGTCACCCTCGACCGCGACGCGTGCCGCTTCACCTACCGGCACAGCGTGTTCAAGGGCGACGACCGGTACGTCGTGCTGCACGTGACGTACGCGCTCCGCGAGACCGAGGAGTCGCAGCCGATCGCGTACGCGGAGCTGGCGAAGCGCCTCGGCGTGCGGCCCGGCGAGCGGGTGTCGCTGAAGGAGGCGCGCGACGCCGTCCTGGAGTTGCGGCGCGGCAAGGGCATGGTCCTGGACGCCGCCGACCCCGACTCGCGCAGCGCCGGCTCGTTCTTCACCAACCCGATCCTGACCCCGGAGCAGCTCGCCGGCCTGGAGCGCCGCGTCGCCGAGCGGCTCGGCCCGGACGCCTCCTTCCCCCGCTACCCGGAGCCGGACGGGCGGACCAAGACCTCCGCCGCCTGGCTGATCGACAAGGCGGGGTTCGCGAAGGGCCACGCGCTCGGTCCGGCGCGGATCTCCACCAAGCACACCCTCGCGCTGACGAACCCGGGCGGCGCGTCCACCGCCGACCTGCTGGCGCTGGCCCGCGAGGTCCGCGCGGGCGTCCGCGACGCGTTCGGCGTCGAGCTGGCGAACGAACCCGTCATGGTCGGCGTCGCCCTCTAGCCCCGGACGCGCTTTGACGTCCCTGGTGCGGGCCTTGATAGCCTGCACGGGTCGAGGGGGAGTAGTCCCGAATCGCGTGATCGACACACTGGCGCCGTTCGCGGCGCCCGGTCACGCGGGCCTTCGCAGGAGGCGGACGAGACCTTCGGCCCGGCACACACGCCGGGTCGAGGTCGTGCGCGCCCGAAACGGCTCCCCCCGCCCTCCGCCCGGCATCCGAGCGAGAGGGACCCGGTGGTCACCGCATTCATCATCAGCCTGGCCGTGATCTTCGTCGCGGAACTGGGCGACAAGAGCCAGCTCATGGCCATGACCTTCGCCACGCGCTTCCGCGCGATGCCCGTGCTGATCGGGATCACGGCCGCGACCGCGCTGGTGCACCTGGCGAGCGTGGTGGTCGGCGCGGTGCTCGGCGCCGCGCTGCCGACCCGGCCGATCTCGGTCCTGGCCGGGGTGGCGTTCCTCGGCTTCGCGCTGTGGACGCTGCGCGGCGACGAGCTGGACGACGAGGAGCGCGACAAGGCCAAGAAGGCGCGCGGCTCGGCGATCCTGGCCGTCGGCACCGCGTTCTTCCTCGCCGAGCTGGGCGACAAGACGATGCTGGCGACGATCACCCTGGCCGCCGACCACGGCGGCTTCCTCGGGCTGACCGGCATCTGGCTCGGCTCCACGATCGGCATGGTCGCGGCGGACGCGCTGGCCATCCTGGTCGGGCAGCTGCTCGGCAAGCGGCTCCCGGAGCGGGTCATCAAGTACGGCGCGGCGGCCGGGTTCGCGATCTTCGGCGCCCTGCTGCTCGTGGAGGGCGTCGTCGGCTGAGCCGCCGGGGAGGTCCCTCGCGGCGCCCCTTGACGAAGTTAGTGATTGAACACTAACTTTCTCCTCATGGGTCCGAGGATGAGCGCCGAGGAGCGCCGCGAGATGGCGATCAAGGCCGCGATGGCCGAGTTCGCGCGCGGCGGCTACGACGGCACGTCCACCGCGGCCATCGCCGAGCGCGTCGGCGTCTCCCAGCCGTACATGTTCCGGCTGTTCCCGACCAAGCGCGCGCTCTTCCTCGCCGCGATCGACCGCTGCTTCGTCGACATCGAGGACCTGCTGCGCGACGCGGCCGGCGGTCGCCGCGGGACGGCCGCGACCGCCGAGATGGCCGAGGCCTACCGGCGCATCCTCAAGGAGGACCCGCACCTCCTGCGTTTCCAGTTGCAGATCTACGCCGCCGCCGTAGGGGACGAGGAGATCGGCCGGATCGGCCACGCCCGGTGGGCGCGGCTGTGGCGGCTGGTCGCCGACGTGTCCGGCGCGGAGCCGGCGGAGGTCACGCGGTTCATGTCGGTCGGCATGCTGGTCAACGTGCTGACCGCGTTCCAGGTCCCCTACGTGCCGGGCACGGCGCTTCCCGAATCCCTGCGCGACTGGGCGGAAGGCCTGCGCGGCGCCGCGCCGGACGCCGTCGACACGGAAGGGGAGCGGTAGGCGGGCGGCCGTGGCGGCCGGCCCGGGCACTGATTTTTTTTATCCCTTGAAGTTAGTGAGTGATAACTAATGAGTAAGCCGCATCCCGTCCGGACCTTCGTCATCACCGGCGTCGCGCTGTTCATGGTGGCGCTCGACAACCTCATCGTCACCAACGCGCTCCCCGACATCCGCACCGACCTCGGCACCGGCCTCGAAGGCCTCGAATGGACGGTCAACGCCTACACCCTCACCTTCGCCGTCCTGCTGCTGCCCGCCGCCGCCGTCGCCGACCGGTGGGGACGCCGCCGGCTGTTCATCGGCGGCCTCGCCGTCTTCACCGCCGCGTCCGCCGCCGCCGCGCTCGCCCCGAACATCGGCATGCTCATCGCCGCCCGCGCCGTCCAGGGCGCCGGCGGAGCGATCGTCATGCCCCTCACCCTCACCCTGCTCGCCGCCGCCGTGCCCCCGGCCCGGCGCGGCGTCGCGCTCGCCGCGTGGAGCATGATGAGCGGCCTCGGCGTCGCGCTCGGCCCCGTCCTCGGCGGCGCCGTCACCCAGGCCGCCACCTGGCAGTGGATCTTCTGGATCAACGTCCCCGTCGGCGTCGTGCTGCTCGCCCTCGCGCCCGGGTTCCTCACCGAGAGCCGCGGCGCCGCCAAGCGCCTCGACCTCGTCGGCACCGTCCTCGTCGCCGGCGGCGTGCTCGGCCTCGTCCTCGGGCTCGTCCGGGCCAACGAGCACGGCTGGACCAGCGGGCAGGTCCTCGGCGCCCTCATCGGCGGCGCCGTGCTGCTGCTCGCCTTCGCCGGCTACGAGGCGCGCACCGCCGAGCCGATGCTGCCGATGCGGATGTTCCGCAGCCGCGGGTTCAGCGTCGTCAACGGCCTCTCGCTGGCCATGTCGTTCGCCATGTTCGGCGCCACGTTCCTGCTCATCCAGTTCATGCAGGGCGTCCAGCACATGAGCCCGCTCGACGCCGGCGTCCGCTCGCTGCCCTGGACCGGCATGCCGCTGCTCGTCGCCCCGCTGACCGCGCCGCTCATCGCGCGCATCGGCGTGCGGAACGTGCTGGCCCTGGCCATGGTGTTCCAGACCGCCGGCATCGCCTGGCTCGCCGCCGTCCTTTCGCCGACCGCCAGCTACGGCGAGATGGTCCCCGCGTTCGTCCTCGCCGGCATCGGCATGGCGCTGTTCTTCCCGCCCATCGCCCGCGCCGTCCTCGGCTTCGCGCCGCCCGAACTGTCCGGCGTCGCGTCCGGCGTCAGCAACTCGCTCCGCCAGCTCGGCACCGTCCTCGGCATCGCGGTCCTCGGCGCCGTCTTCGCCGCCCAGGGCGACTTCACCACCCCGCAGGCGTTCGCCGACGGCCTCCAGCCCGCCCTGTGGCTCGGCGCCGCCGTCCTCGGCGTCGCGGCCGTCGCCGCCCTGCTCATCCCCGCCCTCCCCACCCACGCCGAGCAGGTCTCCGTCGAGGCCCCCGAACCCGCCGAGACGCCCGCCTGAACCACGTTCACCTGCGGCGAGTCGTCGTTATGGACGCGTCCATAACGACGACTCGCCGCAAGTCGACGTCGGGGACGCTCAGTTGAGCCAGGCGTCGATGCCGTCCAGGAGCCTGCGGCGGACGTCGTCGGGCGCGGCGGACGCCCGCACCGACTGCCGCGCCAGCTCCGCCAGATCCGCGTCCGAGAACCCGTGCACGGTGCGGACGAGGTCGTACTGGCGCGCCAGCCGCGACCCGAACAGCAGCGGGTCGTCCGCGCCCAGCGCGATCGACGCGCCCGCCTCGAACAGCCGCCGGACCGGGACGTCCTCCGCCGACGCCGCGACCCCGAGGCTCACGTTCGACGCCGGGCACACCTCCAGCGTCACGCCCCGGTCCACGATCCGCTCCAGCAGCCGCGGATCCTCCACCGCCCGCACGCCGTGGCCGATCCGGTCGGCGTCCAGCGTCTCCAGGCACTCCCGGACGCTCGCCGGGCCCAGCAGCTCGCCGCCGTGCGGATCCGACAGCAGACCGCCCCGCTTGGCGATCCGGAACGCCCCCTCGAAGTCGTAGGCGCGGCCCCGCCGCTCGTCGTTGGACAACCCGAACCCCACCACCCCCTGATCGGTGTAGCGGACGGCCAGCCGCGCGAGGGTCTTCGCGTCCAGCGGGTGCCGGGTCCGGTTCGCCGCGATCACCACGCCGATCCCGACCCCCGTCGCCTCCGACGCCTCCCGCGCCGCGTCCAGCACGAGCTCGACCGTCGGGGTCAGCCCGCCGAACTTCGCCGCGTACCCGCTCGGATCCACCTGGATCTCCAGCCAGCCCGAGCCCTCCGCCGCCTCGTCCTCCGCCGTCTCCCGCAGCAGCCGGCGCAGGTCGTCCGGCGTCCGCAGGACCGACCGGGCGATGTCGTACAGCCGCTGGAACCGGAACCAGCCGCGCTCGTCGGTCGCTTGCAGCTTCGGCGGCCAGTCCTCCACCAGCGCGTCCGGCAGATGGACGCCGTGCCGGGCGGCCAGCTCCACCAGCGTCGAATGCCGCATCGAGCCGGTGAAGTGCAGATGCAGGTGCGCCTTCGGGAGCAGGGCCACGTCCGGGCGGGCGGAGCCGGGCCGCTCCGCGGCGGGCTCGTGGCGGTCCGGCTCACCGTCCCGTCGCAGCGGACGGTCCTGGGCCGGGCGGGGTGACACGGTACGGGCCTCCATGGACCAATGTTGCCGGATCGCGCCACCGCTCGAACCCCCCGCCCCACCAGGATCATCACACCGGACTACCCCGCATGGCCCCCGGCGGCCATCCCCGCCCGTGGACATCACCGAAAAAACTTGGGAACCGCGTGCAACCCCGCTCCGTGGTCGCGCGTATACGAGGGGCGCAAGAGGCGAAAAGCAGAGCGACGGGCAGAGAGGGACACACGATGATCACGCTGAAGGCCGCACTGATCGCGGCGGGCGCCATCGGCACGGTGGCCGTGGGCGGCGGCGCCACCTGGGCCATGACCGGCTCCCACCAGGACGCGGGGCTGCGGTCCGACGCCGCGAAGCTGCCCGGCGCGCACCGCGTCGTGGACGCCGCGCCGAAATCCGCGCCGACCTGCCTCCCCGCGTCCGCGCTGCCGAAGACCGGCAAGCTCCCCGAGAATGCCAGGCTGCCGAAGACCGACAAGCTGCCGAAGACCGGCGACCTGCCCACGGCCGGCCTTCCCACGGCCGGCCTGCCGACCACCGGGAAGCTGCCCGAGGGCAAGGTGCCGTCGAGCAAGCTGCCCGGCACGGAGAAGCTCCGCCAGCAGGCCGAGGCCGCCAAGAAGAAGGCCGAGGCCGCCAAGCCCGGCGTCCAGGTGCCGAACCCCGGCGTCCCCGGTGTGATCGCCCCGGGCGCCGCGCCGTCCACGGTCCCGTCCGTCCCGGCGAACCTGCCCGCCTGCGCGCCGTCCGCCAAGCCCCTGCCCAAGGGCGGCACCCCGGCCACCAAGCCGTCCGCGCGCGTCCCCGGCAAGCCGGCGCAGCCCGCCGCGCCCGCCCTCGACTGCCGCACGCTCGCCCCCGCCGTGAAGATCGGCGGACCGGTCGAGAAGACCGTCATGCTGGCCAAGGGCCTGAAGTACACCACCGCCACCCCCGGCGGCACCGACCTGCAGAAGCTCCGCGTCTGCGCCATCACCCAGAAGTGGACCGGCAAGGCCGGGCAGTGGCTCACCGTCGAACGGCTGAAGACCCCCGCCGGGATGACGCAGAATCAGCTCCGGCAGGCCCTGAAGCTGCCCGAGGGCGGCACCCCGATCACCGTCGACGGCTTCGCGGCCTACCAGGGACCGCGCGGCGGCGGGGTCCTGGTGTTCGACCCGAACGGCTCCTCGCTGTTCGTCAACGGCAGCCCCGTCCTCGCCGGCGGGCCGAAGGACGTCGCCACCGCCCTGCGGCAGGCGCACCAGTAGGAAGAGCGGGGCGGACGGTCCTGGCGCGGGGCCGTCCGCCCGGCACGCGGGAACCCCTCCACCCGGACGGAGCACAGTGGGGCGTCGAGACGACGAGTCGTTCGTTGAGTTCGTGGCGGCACGCGGCGATGCCCTGCTGCGCACCGCCTCGCTGATGTGCGGTGCCCGGCAGGACGCCGAGGACATCCTGCAGACCGCGCTGGAAAAGGCGTACCGGCACTGGGGACGGCTGGACGCCGACACCGATCCCGAGCCCTACGTCCGCCGGATCCTGGTCAACCTGGTGATCAGCCGGTCCCGGCGGTGGAAGGTGCTGCGGGAGATCCACATGGCCAGGCCGCCCGAGACGCCGACGCTCTCGGGAACCCACGCCGTCGAGCTGAGGGGGACGCTCATGAACGAACTGCGCGGACTCGGCGCGCGGCAGCGGGCGGTGCTCGTCCTGCGCTTCTGGGAGGACCTCTCGGAGGCGGAGACCGCGCAACTGCTCGGCTGCTCGGTCGGCACGGTCAAGAGCCAGGCCTCCCGGGGGCTCGCCAGACTCCGGGAGCGACTCGGCGCGAACCTGGCGCCACTGGGGAGCTGAACGATGGATCTGGAGAGCGAACTGCGGAAGGCCATGGCCGAGCAGGTGGCCGGGACGACCGCGCCGCCCTCGCTCGTGGCCGACGTCAGGCGCCGCCACCGGCGCCGGACCAACCGCGTCCGCGCCACCGTCGGCGTCGCCGCCGCGTCCGTCGCCGCGCTCGCCCTGGTGCCCACCTACCAGTCGTTCCGGGCCACACCTGCCGGGGACTCCTCGACCTCCCGCCCCACGGGCGGGCCGTCGATCCTCGAGCAGCCGGGACGGCGGCCCGCCCCGGGCCTCCCCGCGTCCCCGTCGCCAGAGGGGAGGCCCGAGGCGGGAACCACGCCCAAACCGTCCGCGCCCGCGCCGTCCGGCGGACCCGGCGGCGGAGGGGACGCGCGGCCCGGTGCCCCCGGCGCCACCGTCCGGCTCCCGCACTGGATGGCGTACCTGCCCGGCGGCCTCACCGCCACCGGCCCGTGCGCGGTCACCGGCGACGCCAAGCGCCGCACCACCACCTGCAAATGGCGCGGGACGGCCGGCTGGGTGCAGGTCGCCCTCGTCAAGGGCAGCGGCCTCGGCCTCACCGACCTGGCCCCGGTCGGCGGCGTCCCGGGCCGCACCACCGTCCGCGGCACGCCCGCGCTCACCGCCGACCGCCCCGGCTCCGCGCGCCAGATCTCCTGGATCGCCAAGCCCGGCACCGGCGTCACCGTCACCGCCGGCGGCACCGCGAAGGACCAGCTCATGCGCATAGCCGAAGGCGTCCACCCCTGAGACCACGCTCCGGCGGGACGTCCTCGAATGGCGGAGAGGGGCCGCCAGGACAACTCGCCGGAGCGTCCTTCGTTCACGAAAAAGCACCGGCCCCGGACGCTGGGCGTTCGGGGCCGGTGTTTGCGTGGGGGTGGGTCAGCTTGCTTCGTTGAGGAGCTTTGCTACGCGGGAGACGCCTTCGACGAGGTCGTCGTCGCCCAGGGCGTAGGAGAGGCGGAAGTAGCCGGGGGTGCCGAACGCCTCGCCGGGCACCAGCGCGACCTCGGCCTCCTCCAGGATCAGCGACGCCAGCTCCACCGACGTCTCCGGGCGCCGGCCGCGGATCTCCCTGCCCAGCAGCGCCTTCACCGACGGGTAGGCGTAGAACGCGCCCTCCGGCTCGGGGCAGAGAATGCCGGGGATCTCGTTCAGCATCCGTACGATCGTCTGGCGGCGCCGGTCGAACGCCTTGCGCATCTCCGCGACCGCCGACAGGTCGCCGGTCACCGCGGCGAGCGCGGCGGCCTGCGAGACGTTCGCCACGTTGGACGTCGCGTGCGACTGCATGTTCGCGGCGGCCTTCACCACGTCCGCGGGGCCGACCAGCCAGCCCACCCGCCAGCCGGTCATCGCATAGGTCTTCGCCACGCCGTTCAGCACCAGGGTGCGGTCGGCCAGCTCCGGCACCACGACGGGCATCGAGTGGAACTCGGCGTCCCCGTACACCAGGTGCTCGTAGATCTCGTCGGTGATCACCCAGAGGCCGTGCCCGTCGGCCCAGCGGCCGATCGCCTCGATCTCGGCGCGGGAGTAGACGGCGCCCGTCGGGTTGGACGGGGAGACGAACAGCAGCACCTTCGTCCGGTCGGTGCGGGCCGCCTCCAGCTGCTCGACGCTCACCTTGTAGCCGGTGGTCTCGTCGGCGACCACGTCCACCGGCACGCCGCCCGCCAGCTTGATCGACTCGGGGTAGGTCGTCCAGTACGGGGTCGGGACGAGCACCTCGTCGCCCGGGTCGAGCAGCGCCGCGAACGCCTCGTACACCGCCTGCTTGCCGCCGTTGGTCACCAGGACCTGCGACGCGTCCACCTTGTAGCCGGAGTCCCGCTCGGTCTTCTCGGCGATGGCGGCGCGCAGCTCGGGGAGGCCGCCCGCCGGCGTGTACTTGTGGAAGCGGGGCACCCGGCAGGCGGTCACCGCCGCCTCGACGATGTAGTCCGGCGTGGGGAAGTCGGGCTCGCCGGCGCCGAAGCCGATGACCGGGCGGCCCGCCGCCTTCAGGGCCTTGGCCTTGGCGTCGACGGCCAGGGTGGCGGACTCGGATATCGCGGCGATGCGCTTGGAGATGCGAGGACGGTCGATGCTCATGTCCCTATCGTTACAGAAGCGAGGCCATGACCTGAGCGATATATCCGGGCCGGTGGGGCGGCCCTGGGAGGCGGCCGTGCCCGGGTTCGGGGGATCCGGTTCGACGCGGGGCCCGCTGGGCCGTAGACTCACCTGCCTAGTGACGCGTCACCGGCATACGACCCTGTCCGCACGCGGATGGGCTCAAGAGGTCGTAAGCTGGGGCACGGCACCGACCCGGTCCCGCGGCCGGGTGTTCTCCTTGGCGGGAGAATGAAGGGCAGTGGCTCAATTGGTAGAGCTCCGGTCTCCAAAACCGGCGGTTGGGGGTTCGAGTCCCTCCTGCCCTGCGAGGTGCGGTGCGCGCACCGGTGCCGGCCGCGCCACGGCGCCCGCCGTGGCGTTCCACGACGCGGGTCCGCGCGACAACCACTGAGTGGTTGGAACACGACCTATGAGGTGAACGGCGGCAATGGCGACTGAGACGCGCGGCGAGGCCGCGGCCAAGGACGAAGGCAAGGGGAACGCCGCTCAAAGGCGTACCTCCCCGGCGCTGTTCGTGCGCCAGGTCATCGCCGAACTGCGCAAGGTCATCTGGCCGACCCGCCGGGAACTCGTCACCTACACGACCGTGTCCCTGGTGTTCGTGCTGATCATGGTCGCGATCGTGTCCGGCTTCGACTACGGCCTGCAGCAGGGGATCTACGAGATCTTCGGCTGATCCGGCCCGCCGCGCGGCCACCGCCGCGCCGGCCGGCGCACCACCCGCGACCACCGCAACAAGGCGAACCACCGTAAGTCCATCACCGCAGACCGTCCGGAGAGAGAGTCACCGTGTCCGAGCCCTCACAGCCGCCCTACGACGAGGCCGTTGACGAGGCCCAGTCCGCCGCGGCTGCTCCGGCCGGCCAGGCGGCCGAGCCCGCCGAGGACGCGGCCGAGGCCGCCGTCGCCGCCGGCGAGGCGGTGCCCGCGGACGAGAAGCTCGAGGGCGAGGGCGTCGCCCCCGACGCCGCCGCGGACGCCGGCGACCTCGCCGAGGCCGTCGAGGGCCAGGACGCCGGGGACGCCGCGCCCGCCGCCGAGCAGGACGCCGACGCCGAAGAGGCCACCGACGAAGAAGAGGTCGCCGCCGAAGAGGCCGGCGACGACGAGGCCGGCGAGGAGGGCGACGAGGAGGCTCCGGTGGAGCCGCCCGCCGACCCGTACGCCGACTTCAAGATGCAGCTGCGCCTCCAGCCGGGCGACTGGTACGTCGTGCACTCCTACGCGGGGTACGAGAACCGGGTCAAGACCAACATCGAGACCCGCACCCAGACCCTCAACATGGAGGACTACATCTTCCAGATCGAGGTCCCCCAGCACGAGGTGACCGAGATCAAGGGCGGCAAGCGGCAGAAGGTCAACGAGAAGGTCCTGCCGGGCTACATCCTCGTCCGGATGGAGCTGACGGACGAGTCGTGGGCCGCGGTCCGCAACACTCCGGGCGTGACCGGCTTCGTCGGCCTGCTGAACAAGCCGTCCCCGCTGAGCCTGGACGAGGTCGCCAACCTGCTGGCGCCCGAGCCGGAGGAGGGCGTGACCAAGGCCAAGGAGCAGGCCAAGGTCGCCGCCACCGTCGACTTCGAGGTCGGCGAGTCGGTCACCGTCATGGACGGCCCGTTCGCCACCCTCCCCGCGACCGTCAACGAGATCAACGCCGAGCAGCAGAAGCTCAAGGTGCTGGTGTCGATCTTCGGCCGCGAGACCCCGGTGGAGCTGAGCTTCAACCAGGTCTCCAAGATCTGACCCGGGCGCCGCTGATCAGCGCGCGGGAACACCGAGTTCAAGCGGTTCCTACACGGCGGATTCGTCCCAGCCGCCGTGTTGCCCGGGCGACCGGGAGTCGGAACCACCAATAAATGGGACCTAGGGGTTCGCATGCCTCCGAAGAAGAAGAAGATCGCCGCGCTCGTCAAGGTGCAGCTCAACGCGGGTGCCGCGACGCCGGCGCCGCCGGTGGGCACCGCGCTCGGCCCGCACGGCGTCAACATCATGGACTTCTGCAAGCAGTACAACGCTGCCACGGAGTCCCAGCGCGGCAACGTCATCCCCGTAGAGATCACCATCTACGAGGACCGGTCGTTCACGTTCGTCACCAAGACCCCGCCCGCCGCGCAGCTCATCCTGAAGGCCGCCGGCGTGGAGAAGGGCAGCGGCGAGCCGCACAAGACCAAGGTCGGCTCGGTCACCGCGGACCAGATCCGCGAGATCGCCACCACCAAGATGCCCGACCTGAACGCCAAGGACCTGGCGGCCGCGGAGAAGATCGTCGCGGGCACCGCGCGGTCGATGGGTATCGAGGTCAAGTAACACCCCACCCAGTGGAAGGGCCGGGCGCGGCCCGCACCACGAGTTCCATGGAGGAACGAGCATGAAGCGCAGCAAGGGCTACCGCTCGGCGGCCGACAAGATCGACCGGGAGCGGCTGTACAGCCCGGCCGAGGCCATCAAGCTGGCCAAGGAGACGAGCGTCACCAAGTTCGACGCGACCGTCGAGGTCGCGCTGCGGCTCGGCGTCGACCCGCGCAAGGCGGACCAGATGGTGCGCGGCACCGTCAACCTGCCGAACGGCACCGGCAAGACCGCCCGCGTGCTGGTGTTCGCGGGCGGCGCCAAGGCGGAGGAGGCCCGCGAGGCCGGCGCCGACCTGGTGGGCTCCGACGACATGATCGAGCGCATCCAGGGCGGTTTCCTGGAGTTCGACGCGGTCGTGGCGACGCCGGACCAGATGGGCAAGGTCGGGCGCCTCGGCCGGGTGCTCGGCCCGCGTGGCCTGATGCCGAACCCGAAGACCGGCACGGTGACGATGGACGTGGCGAAGGCCGTCACCGACATCAAGGGCGGCAAGATCGAGTTCCGCGTCGACCGGCACGCGAACCTGCACTTCATCATCGGCAAGGCCTCGTTCGACGAGCGCCAGCTGGTGGAGAACTACGCGGCGGCCGTCGAGGAGATCCAGCGGCTCAAGCCGTCGGCGGCCAAGGGCCGGTACGTGAAGAAGGCGGTGCTGACCACGTCGATGGGGCCGAGCATCCCGGTGGACCCGAACGCGGTCCGCAACCTCACCGCGGAGCTCGAAGAGGCCTGATCGCAGGGTTTCCGAGCCCGCGCATGGACCGGGCACAACGGCAGGGCGTCTCCTCTCGGAGGCGCCCTGCCGTGTTTTCCGCGCCCGTTCCCGCTGAGCGGCACCGGCGGATCCGGCCGGCGGGGGCCGCTCGGTAGATTCGTCGCCTGATCTTCGGGAGAGGGGCGAGATGGGCGGATCGTCGCGCGGGGAGTTCCAGCGGCTCCATGACGTGCTCGACGCGGCGGCGGAGGACGCTCCCGACGCACCGGCGCTGTCGGTCGACGGCGTGACGTGGACGTTCCAGGAGCTGCGCGCGCGGGCGGACGCGCTGAGCGCCCACCTCGCCGACCGGTGCGCGCCCGGGGCGCGGGTGGCGTTGCTGGCGCACAACCGCCTGGAGTACGTGGCCGCCTACTACGGGGTTCCGCGCGACGGCAGGGTCCTCGTGCCGCTCAACCAGCGGCTGCATCCTCGCGAATGGGCGGACCAGATCGCGCGCAGCGGCGCCGCGCTCGTCATCGGCGAGCCCGATCTGCTCGGCCGGCTGGCGGACGAGGGCGATCTGGGCGCCGATCGTCCGCCGCTCGTCCCCATCACCGAGCTGCCCTGGGACGGGCCCGTCCCGGAACGGGGGTCGCGCTCCGGCGGGGGATCGGACGAGGTCGCGTGGCTGATGTTCACCAGCGGGACGACGGGCCGTCCCAAGGGGGTGCGGCTCACGCACGGGAGCCTGCTGGCGGGTCTTCGGGTGTCGGCGTCCGGGCGGCCGGTCCGTCCGGGTGACGTGTTCTGCACGCCGTTCCCGCTCTGCCATGTGGCGGGCTACCAGGTGATGCTGCACCATCTGTTTCGGCGGCATGCCGTCGTGCTGCGCCGGTTCCGCCCGGCGGACCTCGTGGAGGCGACGCGCCGGCACGGGATCACGAGCCTGTCGCTGGCCCCGACCATGCTGGAGGACCTGCTCGCGCACCTGGCGGACGATCCGGTGGCGCGCGACGCGCTGCGCGAAAGCCTCCGGGTCATCTCGTACGGGTCGGCGCCGATGCCGGTCCCGCTGCTGCGCCGCGTCCACGACGTGCTCGGATGCGATCTCAACCAGGGCTTCGGCATGACCGAGCTGTCCGGCAACGCGACGTTCCTCTCCCCGGCGGACCACCGCGCCGCCATGGCGTCCCGGCCCGAGTTGGCGGTGTCGGCGGGCCGTCCTGCCGACGGCGTCGAGATCGGGGTGATCGGCGAGGACGGGGCGCACGTCTCGCCGGGGGCTCTCGGCGAGGTCGTCGTGCGGGGTGCGCAGGTGACGCCCGGTTACTGGGACGATCCGGACGCGACCGCCGAGGCGTTCGCCGGGGGCTGGTTCCGCACCGGCGACGTCGGCCGTGTCGACGCGGACGGGTACCTCTACCTGGTCGACCGGCTCAAGGACGTGATCGTCACCGGGGGCGAGAACGTCTCGTCGCGGGAGGTCGAGGACGTGCTGCGCACGGTCCCGGGCGTCGGCGAGGTCGCCGTGGTCGGGCTGCCGGACCCGCGCTGGGGCCAGTCGGTGTGCGCGGTGATCGTGGCCGACGGCGCCCCGCCGCCGGCCGAGGAGCTGATCGGCGCCTGCCGGGCGAGGCTCGCCGGGTTCAAGACGCCGCGCCGCATCGAGTACGTCGACGCCCTGCCGCGCACCGGCACCGGCAAGATCCGCAAGTCCGTCCTGCGGGCCCGGCTGGCCGAGCGCTGAGGGGCCGGCCGCGGGGACTCGGGACGCTCCGCCGCCATTGCGTCGCTCACCTGCGGGATACCGCGATCACCGTCCGGAACAGGACACATCTATTGGACGGATTGTTTTGTTGCGGTTGGTGTGCTTGGTGTTGAATCGTCCCTGTGAAGCGCCGAACCGACCGGATCATCGCCGTCTCCGCCGTCGCGGCCGTGGCCGTCGTGCCCACCGCGATCCTGATGGCGGTGAAGACGGGCGTCATGTCGCAGACGGACTCCGGGGCGCTGCCGCCGAGCGCGCAGATGGCCCAGGCCGATCCGGCGAACCCGAACAGCGCGACGTCGGGCGCCGTGGCCCCGTCGGCCTCCGCCGTCCCGGGCTCGGGCACCGGGTCCGGCGCGGGCGCCGGCGCCGGCACGCCCGGCGGGGCGACGACCGGGCCCGGCGGCACCGCCGCGAACCCGTCGCCGAAGCCGGGCCCCGCGCTGAGGTCGTTCGTCCGCAAGACGGACGTGAAGGTGACGACCGGGACGGGCGGCGACTACAAGCAGGCGTCCGAGACCGCGCAGATCACGCTCTGGCCGGCGTTCGCGATGAAGGCGGTCGGCGTCACGCAGACGATGAAGGACGGCACGCTCAGCAAGATCACGCAGAAGGTGATCGTGAGCGGGAGCACGCTGTCCGGCTTCGACGGGCAGAAGTGGACGAAGTCCAAGCTCAGTTCGGCGCAGCTGGCGAAGCTGCAGGCCGGGTCCGACCCGCGGCAGTTCACCTACATCATCCGCCAGGTGCCCGGCAACGTGGTGACCGGCCCGGACGCGAACGGCCGCAGCCACTACCTGGCGCAGGCGCTGATGGGCGACGTGTACGGGCTGCTGCCGAAGGACGCGGCGACCGACGTCCGCGCGGTGGTCCCGGCCACCGCCGGCGTCTCGCTCGACCTGTGGTCGGGCAGGAAGGACCGGCCGTCGACGATCGGCCTGGTCGCGAAGGCGCCGGACGGCGAGTTCGCCGGCTCGATGGCCTTCGGCCCCTACCGCTGACCCGTCCCGCGATGGCCGTCCGGTCATGCGGAGGGTACGCCGTTGGTCGTACCGGCAAGGGGCCTCTTCGTACCACCGGGGGATGTAGCGCCGTTACCGCGCCGACAGACTGGGAACACCAGCAGGGCGACAAGGGAGGCCGAATCCTCATGAACCGACGACTGGTAGTGGCCGCAGGAGGCACCGCCGTGGGTGCCGCGCTCCTCCTGTCCGGGTGCAACGGGGACGGGTCGGGCGCGAACGCGGACGGGAAGACCATGAAGCTCAGCGCCAACGAGGCGCTGTTGAAATCGTCGCAGAAGACGGCGGAGTCGGACACGTTCAAGGCCGACCTGACCGTCACCGGCACCGGGTCGGACTCCGGGAAGATCCACGCGACGGGCCAGTTCCGGCTCAAGCCGACGCTGAAGTTCAGCGCGCAGCTGGACGAGGTGAGCCACAACGGCGCGGCCGTCCCGGCCGCGAAGGGGCAGGCGATCTTCACCGGCGACACGCTGTACGCGAAGGTCCCGCAGCTCGCCCAGTTCGTCAGCGGCGGCAAGCCCTGGGTGAAGATCGACGTGAACCAGGTGTCGCAGCGGACCGGGTTCGACGTGCAGAGCCTGGTCAACCAGGTCGAGAAGGTGAACCCGGCCGAGCAGACCAAGATGTTCACCGGCTCCAAGGACGTGCACCAGGTCGGCGGCGAGACGGTCGACGGCGTCAAGACCGTGCACTACGCCGGTACGGTCACCGTCCAGGACGCGCTGAACCGGCTGGACGCGCAGACCCGCCAGAAGGTCGACGGGTGGCTGCCGAAGGACCACGCCAACGGCAAGATCAACTTCGATCTGTGGACGGACGGGAACAACCTGCCGCGCAAGATCGTGTCCAAGTCGTCCGACAAGCAGGGCGACGGCGGCTCGGTGACGGTGCTCTACAGCGACTACGGCAAGTCGTTCGGCGTGAACGCGCCGCCGTCGGACCAGGTCGGCAGCATGTCGCTCGGCTCGCTGCTCGGCGGCAACTGACAAATACGTCACACCAGGCGACACGGGACAGACTGAACCCCGCTAGTCTCCCCTGCGTCTTATACAGGTCCGGTCCGAGCGTCCGGGCACCACGACGCAGACCGAGGAGATCCCCCATGATCCGACGCTTCGCCACGGGCACGGCGGCCGCCGCCGGCCTCGCCCTCGCGCTGACCGGCTGTCTCGGCGACGCCGGGAACAAGGCGGGCGAGGCCGGCGAGAACATCCGGCTGACCGCGGCCCAGGTGCTCGGCAAGACCGCGCAGAAGACCGGCCAGATCGACTCGTTCCAGGCCGACATGTCCATGACGGCCACCGGCTCGTCCTCGGGCTCGATGAACATGGCCGGCACGATGCAGTACCGCACCAAGCCGGACCTGGCGTTCAGCATGAACTTCACGAACATGACGGTCGGCGGCCAGTCGATGGCCGGCATGCAGGAGGTCCTGGTCGGCAGGACGATCTACATGAAGATCCCGCAGCTGACGCAGCTCGGCGGCGGGGCGTCGGCCAAGCCGTGGGTGAAGATGTCGCTGGACGAGGTCGGCGCGAAGTCCGGCATGAACGTCGACGAGCTGCTCCAGCAGTCCGAGCAGATGGACCCGGTCAAGAACACCAAGATGCTGACGGCGTCCAAGGACGCCCGCGAGGTCGGCAAGGAGACGGTGAACGGCGTGCAGACCACGCACTACACCGGCACCTACCGGATGTCGGACGCCGTCGCCAAGCTCCCGGCCGACCAGCGGCAGGCGTTCGAGAAGAACCTCGCGAAGTCCGGCATGAACGGCGACATGCACTTCGACCTGTGGGTCGACGGGCAGCAGCTGCCCCGCAAGATGACGATGAAGACCGGCCAGACGGCCGCGGGCGTCATGACGATCACCACCGCCTACCGCGACTTCGGCAAGCCGGTCCAGGTCAGCGCGCCGCCGGCGAGCCAGGTCACCGACTTCAACACGCTGATGAAGGGCCTCGGCACCGGCGCCGGCCCGGGCGCCTGACACCCCGAGCGATCAACGGAGGGCCGCGCCGGCGACCGGCGCGGCCCTCCGCGCCGTTTCAGACCTCCGCGCCGATTTGGCCTTGCGGTGCGGAGGCACGTACTCTGTTCTCTGCCGAAGACCGCCGGTCGCCGTTCCGCGAGGGACGGCCGAAGGTCCCGATCCGTTCGGGCGGCCTGCGTAGGTGCGACGTGAGTCTCCGCTTGGCCTTCCAGCCTGGCATGACGCCCCGTGCACACCTGCGCCGGGGCGTTTTTTGGTGGATCGGCGCCTGTCCCGCGAGGGTCGGGCGCGGGTCGTGACCACCCAGGTAATCGGAAGGAGGCCACATGGCCAAGGCCGAAAAGGCCGCGGCGATCGCCGAGCTCAAGAACGACTTCGAGAGCTCCAACGGCGCCGTGCTGACCGAGTACCGCGGGCTGACGGTCGCGCAGCTCAAGGAGCTGCGCACCAACCTCGGCGAGACCGCGAAGTTCGCCGTGGTGAAGAACACGCTGACCAGGCGCGCCGCGAACGAGGCCGGTGTCGACGAGCAGTTCCGTGAGCTGCTCGAAGGCCCGTCGGCCATCGCGTTCGTCCAGGGCGACGTGGTCGAGGCCGCCAAGGGCCTGCGTGACTTCGCCAAGGCCAACCCGCTGCTGGTGATCAAGGGCGGCTTCATCGACGGCAAGTCGATGGACGCCTCCGAGATCACCAGGCTCGCGGACCTCGAGTCCCGCGAGGTCCTGCTGGCCAAGCTGGCCGGTGCGATGAAGGGCTCCATGGCCAACGCGGCCGCGCTCTTCAACGCCCTGCCGACGCAGGCCGCCCAGCTCGCCGAGGCGCTGCGCGCCAAGCGCGAGGCCGCCGGCGAGAGCGCCGAGGCCCCCGCCGACGCGCCGGCCGCCGAGGCCGCCGACGAGGCACCCGCCGAGTAGGCACCCGCGGTTCCCCGTAAGACCCCAGATCGTTAAGCCATAGCGGAGGAAACATCATGGCGAAGCTCAGCACCGACGAGCTGCTCGACGCGTTCAAGGAGATGACCCTCCTCGAGCTGTCCGACTTCGTGAAGCAGTTCGAGGACGTCTTCGACGTCAAGGCCGCCGCGCCCGTCGCGGCCGCCGCCGCCCCGGCCGGCGCCGCCCCGGCCGCCGAGGAGGCCGCCGCGCAGGACGAGTTCGACGTCATCCTCGAGGGTGCCGGCGACAAGAAGATCCAGGTCATCAAGGAGGTTCGCACGCTGACGAGCCTCGGCCTCAAGGAGGCCAAGGACCTGGTCGACGGCGCGCCGAAGCCGCTGCTCGAGAAGGTCAACAAGGAGACGGCCGACAAGGCCAAGGAGGCCCTGGAGAAGGCCGGCGCGACGGTCACCGTCAAGTAGGGCGCTCCGGAGCTCCCGGAGCCCGTGCGGCTCCGCGCTTCTTTCGAGGCGGCCGTCCCACCGTTGGGTGGGGCGGCCGCCTCTTCTCATTCCGGGCGCGGTGGCCCGGCGGAGTGGTCCGGCGCGGCCGGTTCGTGGCGCGGCGCGGGGTGCTTGTCGCGGGGGTGCAATGAGAGCACCGTTTCGGCTGCGTTTCCTGTGTGCGAGTGATAAAGAGCTGGTGAAAAGCGTGTGCCAGGGCGGGTTGTGCGGTACTCGGCGGTCGGCGTAGCGTCCCGTCCTGACGCTGTGGCCACACGCGGCCGCCCTGTCCCGGCCACCGGCTCCAGCGCGCCCGCCGCACCCCTGGTTTGAGGCGTCGGTTCTTGGACCACTAGTCTCATAGGGCCCGTAAGTAACGATTGTCTTACGACGTCGGATTTTGCCGCTGATCTGGGGCGGAACCCCTTCCATTTGGACGGGGGGCCGCTACGGTGGTGGCACCCGTCACGGCTACCGGGCGGTAGCAACGAGACGGGCACGAGGTGTGACGGGCAGACAGAGCCAGAGTGCTACTCGCTCATTGGTTCGGGATTCCCCCCGGCCTGGACGAAAGGTGACGAGTGGGCGTCGAGATCAGAGTCGAGGGCCTGACCAAGTCCTTCGGCCGCCAGGTGATCTGGCAGGACGTGTCGCTGACCATTCCCGCAGGTGAGATCTCCGTTCTTCTGGGCCCGTCCGGTACCGGCAAGTCGGTGTTCCTGAAGTCCCTCGTCGGGCTGCTCAAGCCCAATCGCGGGCACATCTGGATCGGCGACAAGGACCTTCCCTACCTGCCCGAGTCGCAGCTCTACGAGACCCGCAAGCTGTTCGGCGTGCTGTTCCAGGACGGCGCGCTGTTCGGCTCGATGAACCTGTTCGACAACATCGCCTTCCCGCTGCGCGAGCACACCAAGAAGTCCGAGTCCGAGGTCAAGCGCATCGTCTTCGAGAAGATGGAGATGGTCGGCCTCCTCGGCGCCGAGCACAAGCTGCCCGGCGAGATCTCCGGCGGTATGAAGAAGCGCGCCGGCCTCGCCCGCGCGCTGGTGCTGGACCCGGAGATCCTGCTGATCGACGAGCCGGACTCCGGCCTCGACCCGGTCCGCACCGCGTTCCTGAACCAGGTGTTCATCGACCTGAACGCGCAACTCAACGCGACGTTCCTGATCGTCACCCACGACATCAACACCGCCCGGACCATTCCCGACAACATCGGGCTGCTGTACCAGCGGAACCTGGCCATGTTCGGCCCGCGGGAAATGCTGCTGTCCAGCGAGGAGCCGGTCGTCCGGCAGTTCCTCAACGCCAGCAAGATCGGCCCGATCGGCATGTCGGAGGAGAAGGACGCCTCCGAACTCGAGGCCGAGGCGAAGATGGGCCTCGACTCGGGCAAGCTGCCGCCCATCCCGCCGCAGCAGATGGCCAGCAACGGGATGCTGCGGTCCGGCATGCACGCCCCCGGCGCCTGGTGCGCCGCGCACGGCGTGACGCCGCCGCCCGGCTCGTTCATCGACGACCTCGGCCGCAACTGGGTCGAGGAATGGCCGCGGTACGTGGCGTCCATGTCCGCCGGTGCGGCCGCCGCCCCGGCGGCTCCGGGCGGACCGCCGCCCGCGGGCCCGCCGCCCGGCGGCCCGGGCGGGCCCGGCATGTTCCCCGGCAACCCGCCGCCCGGGGCGCCCGGAGGTGCGGCGTACTGATGTCCACTCCTGGTATCGGCGCGGACCAGCGAGCGGACAGCAGGGCCGGAGGCTCCTCCGGCACGTTCCGCAAGATCGGGGACGGCGCGGCGAACGTCGCGATCAGGGAGCCCGGCCGGTTCTTCGCGATGTGCCTGGACACGGGGCGGGCGGTGTTCCGCCGCCCGTTCCAGTGGCGCGAGTTCATCGAGCAGGCCTGGTTCATCGTCAGCGTCACCGTCGTCCCGACCATGCTGGTCGCCATCCCCTTCGGCGGCGTGCTGTCGCTGCAGGTCGGCGGGCTCATCCGGCAGCTGGGCGCGCAGTCCTACACCGGTGCGACCGCGGTGGTCGCGATCGTCCGCGAGGCCAGCCCGCTGGTCACCTCGCTGCTGGTCGCGGGCGCCGCGGGGTCGGCGATGTGCGCCGACATCGGCTCCCGCAAGATCCGCGAGGAGATCGACGCCATGGAGGTGCTCGGCATCAACCCGCTGCAGCGCCTGGTGGTGCCGCGGACCCTCGCGTGCGCGTTCGTCGCGCTGTTCCTGAACGGCCTGGTGTCGGTGGTCGGCCTGCTCGGCGGCTACTTCTTCAACGTCGTGCTGCAGGACGGCACGCCGGGCGCCTACCTCGCCTCGTTCAACGCGATCGCGCAGCTGCCCGACCTCGTGCAGGCGGAGATCAAGGCGTTCATGTTCGGCATCACCGCCGGACTGGTGGCGGCCTACAAGGGCCTCAACGCCAAGGGCGGGCCGAAGGGCGTGGGCGACGCGGTCAACCAGACCGTGGTCATCACCTTCATGTTGCTGTTCGTGGAGAACTTCATCATCTCGATGCTGTACAGCCAGTTCGTCCCGGCGAAGGGGATGTGATGGCGGCCCCTACGAAGGCGGGCAAGGCCGTCAACCGCGCGATGAGCGCGCCCCTGGAGCGGCTCGACGACTTCGGCCACCAGATGTCGTTCTACGTCCGCGCGTTCGCGTGGACGTTCCGGGTGCTGCGCCGGTACCGCACCGAGGTGCTGCGGCTGCTGGCCGAGGTGAGCCTCGGCACCGGCGGGCTCGCGGTGATCGGCGGCTCGGTGGTCATCGTCGGGTTCATGACGTTCTTCACCGGCAGCCAGGTCGGCCTGGAGGGCTACGAGTCCCTCGACCAGATCGGCACCGCCGCGTTCACCGGCTTCATCGCCTCCTACTTCAACACCCGCGAGATCGCGCCGCTGGTGTCGGCGCTGGCGCTGTCGGCGACGGTCGGCTGCGGGTTCACCGCGCAGCTCGGCGCGATGCGGATCTCCGACGAGATCGATGCGCTCGAGGTGATGGCCGTCCCGTCGATGCCGTTCCTCGTCACCACCCGGATGATCGCGGGAATGGTCGCGGTGATCCCGCTGTACGTGGTCGGCCTGCTGGCCTCCTACGGCGCGACGCGGGTCATCGTGACGATGATCTACGGCCAGTCGCCCGGCACCTACGACCACTACTTCCACCTTTTCCTGCCGCCACACGACATCTACTGGTCGTTCGGCAAGGTGATCATCTTCTCGGTGCTGGTGATGCTGATCCACTGCTACTACGGCTACAACGCGAGCGGCGGCCCGGCCGGCGTCGGCATCGCGGTCGGCCGCGCGGTGCGCACCAGCATCGTGGTGATCAACGTGGCGGACCTGCTGCTCGGCATGGCCATCTGGGGCACCAGCACCGGCGTCCGGATCGCGGGGTGAGGCGGCCGTGAACGAGAAGACCCGCTACCGCGTGCTCGGCATCGGGATGATCCTGGTGATCGTCCTGCTGCTGGCGCTGACCGTGGCGTTCTACAACAAGACGTTCACCCCGGTGACGAAGGTGAAGGTCGCGACGGAGCGCGCCGGGCTGCAGCTGCTGCCGCACGCGGACGTGAAGGTGCGCGGCATCATCGTCGGCGAGGTGCGCGGCACCCACGTCACCAGCAGCGGCGCCACGCTCGACCTGGCCCTGAACCCCGGCGAGGCCGAGAGGATCCCGGGCAACGTGCAGGCGCGGCTGCTGCCGAAGACGCTGTTCGGCGAGAAGTACGTCGACCTGGAGATCCCGCAGCAGGCGGGCCCGAAGGGCCTGCACGCCGGGCAGACGATCCAGCAGGACCGCTCGCAGCAGGCCGTCGAGATCAACAAGGTGCTGGACGACCTGCTGCCCGTCCTGCAGGCGGTGAAGCCGGCCGAGCTGAACACCACGCTGAACGCGCTCGCCACCGCGCTGCAGGGCCGCGGCGACCAGATCGGCCGCGACATCGACGAGGCCGACAGCCTGCTGAAGAAGATCAACCCGGAGCTGCCGACGCTGGTGCACGACCTGCACAGCCTCGCCGACGTGTCCGACATCTACGACCAGGCCGCGCCCGACCTGCTGCAGACGCTGCGCAACATCAACGTGACCAGCAAGACGATCACCGACAAGACGGCGACGATCGAGCAGCTGATCCCGGCGACGACCGACCTGGCGCGCGACGGGAACACGTTCATGACGCAGAACGCGCCGAAGATCATCGGGGTGAACATCGCCAGCCGGGACGGGCTCGCGCTGATCGCGCGGTACTCGCCGTCGCTGCCGTGCGTGTTCGCCGGCCTGGTCAAGCTGCGGCCGGAGGCCGAGCGGGTGGCGGGCGGCAACGGCGGCAAGACCTTCAACCTGACGGTCGAGATCGTCAAGCCGCGGCCGGGCTACAAGTACCCGCTGGACCTGCCCGAGGCCAGGGACCAGCGCAACCCGCGCTGCTACGGGCTGCCGAACCCGAAGATCCCCTCGCCGGACTACCTGGCGCTGGACGGCACCCAGGACGACCTGTGGTGGAAGAACCCCGACGACCCGAACGGCGGTGGCGGCTCGCGCGGCCGCGGGATCTCCGACGTGTTCGTCGACCCGGGCTCGATGACCGAGAACGAGAAGATCAAGAACATCGTCGGCCCGATGACGCGGACCCCGGCCGACCAGGTCTCCGACGTCTCCTCGCTGATGTACGGGCCGCTGCTGCGCGGATCGGTGGTGACGGTCAAGTGAAGACGACCAGCGCCGCGGTCAAGCTCGGCATCTTCGTCGTGCTCACCGCGCTCGCCACCGGCGTGCTCGCGATGACGATCTCCAACGCGCGGTTCGGCCCGTCCCGCGACTACAAGGCGGTCTTCACCGACGCCACCGGGCTGCTGAAGAACGACGACGTGCGCGTCGCGGGCGTGCGGGTCGGCCAGATCGAGGACGTGAAGCTGTACCACGGCAACCAGGCCGAGGTGACGTTCAGCCTCCAGCGCAACGGCGTGTTCCAGGCGGGGCTGCCGGCCTCCACGCAGGCGCAGATCCGCTACCGCAACCTGATGGGGCAGCGGTACCTGTCGCTGAGCGACGGCGCCGGGCAGGCCAACAACTACCTGAGGACCGGCGGCACCATCCCGGTCGGGCAGACCCAGCCCGCGCTGGACCTCACCACGCTGTTCAACGGGTTCCGCCCGCTGTTCCAGGCGCTGGAGCCCAAGGACGTCAACACCCTCGCCGGGCAGATCGTGCAGGTGCTGCAGGGCGAGGGCGGGACGGTCAACAGCCTGCTGTCGCACGTGGCGTCGCTGACCAACACGCTCGCCGACCGCGACCAGGTGATCGGCGACGTGATCGACAACCTGAACACCGTGCTCGGCACCATCGACGACCGGCACCAGCAGGTCGAGCAGCTGATCACCGACCTGCGCGGGTTCGTCAGCGGGGTGTCCGGCGACCGGGAGGCGATCTTCGACTCGGTGTCGGCGATCAACCAGCTGACCGGGACCACCGCGGGCCTGCTGAAGCAGTCCCGGCCGGCGATCAAGAGCGACATCGCCGGGCTGAAGAAGCTGACCGGCACGCTCAACGCCAACAGCGGCGAGCTGAACTCGGCCCTGGAGGGCTCGCCGAAGACGCTGCAGAAGCTGGTCAGCATCTCCCAGTACGGCTCGTGGTTCAACATGTACATCTGCGGCCTCGACGCGCGGGTGCGGCTGCCGGGCGGACCGGTCTACCAGACGCCCGCGATCGTGAACGAGAACGCGAGGTGCAAGTAGATGAGGATCCCGTTCCGGGAGCGCAACCCGGTCCCCATCGCCCTCATCGCGTTCGCGGTGATCGTCCTTGCGCTCGTCCTGGTGATGAACCTCGGGAGCATCCCGTTCATCAACGGCGGCGCCAAGCACACCGCCTCGTTCAAGGAGGCGGCCGGGCTGAAGTCGGGGGAGGAGGTCCGGATCGCCGGCGTCAAGGTCGGCAAGGTGACCGGCCTCGACCTCGACCACGGCCACGTCAAGGTCACCTTCCAGGTGGACGACGGGGTCAGGCTGGGCGACCGCACCGAGGCCGACATCAAGATCAAGACGCTGCTCGGGCAGCACTTCCTGGCGCTCACCCCGCACGGGACCGGCCGCCTCGGCCGCAACATCCCGATCGAGCGCACGCACACCCCGTTCGAGGTCGTCCCGGCGATCAGCCAGCTGAGCCAGCGGGTCGACCAGATCGACACCGCGCAGCTCGCCAAGTCGTTCGACACACTGTCGGACACCTTCAAGAACTCCCCGCCCGAGGTGAAGGCGTCCCTGCAGGGGCTGCGCCGGCTGTCCAACACCGTCGCCTCCCGCGACGACCAGCTGCACGAGCTGGCCGGCAAGGCCAAGGACGTCTCGCAGCTGCTGGCCGACCGCAACCAGGACTTCGCCAAGCTCGTCCAGGACGGCGACAAGGTCCTGCAGGCGGTGCAGGCGCGGCGCACGGTGATCCACCAGCTGCTGGTCAACACCGTCTCGCTGTCGCAGCAGGTGAACGCGCTGATCAACGAGAACCAGGCGCAGCTGAAGCCGATGCTGGACAACCTGACCAAGGTCAACCGGATCCTGCTGAAGAACCAGGACAACCTGGACCGGACGATCCAGCTGTTCGCGCCGTACGCCCGGCAGTTCTCCGACGTCGTCGGCACCGGCCGCTGGTTCGACTCCTACATCCAGAACCTCCTCCCGATCCCCGCCTCGATCCAGGACGCCCCGAAGAGCTCGGGCACCGGGACGGGCGCCACGACCCAGGGCGGCGGTCAGAGCAAGCAGAACGGCCAGACCGGTACCGGCAACAACAGCAACAACCCGTTGCCGTTCCTCCCGTGAGCAGGCAGGTTCCCCGTGCGTAACTCCGCGTTGATACTTCGCCTGGGCGGCGCGATCCTCGCCGTCGCGGTGCTGGCGGCCGCGCTCGTCCTGCTCCTGCAGGAACCCAGGCAGCGGCACATGACGGCGTACTTCACCAAGACCGTCGGCCTCTACAAGGGCGCCGAGGTCCGCATCCTCGGCATCCCGGTCGGCGAGGTCACCAGCGTCAAGCCGGTGGGCGACTCGGTGAAGGTCGGGCTGAGGTGGGACGCCAAGTACAAGGTCCCGGCCGGCGCCCAGGCCGTCATCGTCAACCAGACGCTGGTCGCCGACCGCTACATCCAGCTGACCCCCGTCTACACCGGCGGGCCCGTGCTGGCCGACGGCGCGACGCTCGGCACCGACCGCACCGCCGTCCCCGTCGAGGTCGACCAGGTCAGCGGCAGCCTCAACGACCTCACCAAGGCGCTCGGCCCGCAGGGCGCGAACGCGGCCACCCCGGACAAGCAGCAGGGGTCGCTGTCGCGGCTGCTGCAGGTCGGCGCGCAGAACCTGCAGGGGCAGGGCGACGACATCCGGCAGACGATCGCCGACACCTCGCAGATGCTGAGCACCCTGAGCACCGACCGCGGCGACATCGCCACGACGATCAAGAACCTGCGGGTCATCACGGACACGATGAAGGCGAACGACCAGCAGATCCGGTCGTTCAGCACCCACCTGAACGGCGTGTCGAGCCAGCTGGACGGGGAGAAGGAGGAGCTGAGCGCGGCCCTCAACACCCTCGCCCCGACGCTGCGGAACGTGCAGACGTTCATCAAGCAGAACCGCACCGAGCTGTCGTCGAACGTCCGGCAGCTCGCGCAGGTCACCGGCGTGCTGGTGAAGGAGAAGGACGCGCTGGCCGAGGTGCTGACCGCCGGCCCGCTGGCCATCAACAACCTGGCCCGCGCCTACGACCCGATCAGCGGCACCATCCACACCCGCGACAACTTCCGCCAGTTCAACAACCTCGCGGACTGGGTGTGCTCGCTGGCCTACTCGGTCGGCACGCCCGCCAAGCAGTGCCTGGACTTCGTCAAGCCCTACAACGGCACCGGCCAGGCGCTGGCCGGGGTCAGCCTGGACCTGTCCTGGATCACCGCGCTGACCACGCACTACGACCCGGTGCCGATCCCGCCGGACGCCTACGGCCCGGGCGGCCGCAGCGGCTCCAAGAGCACCGGTTCCAAGAGCGCGAAGACCACGAGCACCAAGACCGCCAAGACGGCGGGCCACGACCCGAAGAGCATCACCTCGCTGCTGCCCGGAGGTGCCCGATGACCAGGACACCGCGCAGGCGCGGCGGGACGGCCGCCTCCGGCGAGCGCAGGGCGCTGCCGCGCCGCACGAAGCTGCTCGGCGCCGCCGTGCTCGCCGGCGTGACGGCCCTGTCGGGCTGCTCGTTCAACGGCGTCTCGTCGCTGCCGCTGCCCGGCGGCCCCGACCTCGGCTCCGACCCCCGCACCGTGAAGATCGAGTTCACCAACGTGCTGGACCTGGTGCCGCAGTCGGTGGTCAAGGTCAACGACGTCTCGGTCGGCAAGGTCACCAAGATCGACCTGGCCGGCGGGTCGGCGGGCTGGCACGCCGTCGTCACGGTCAAGGTCCGCCGCAGCGTCGACCTGCCCGACAACGCGGTCGCCACGATCAGCCAGACGAGCCTGCTCGGCGAGAAGTTCGTCCAGCTGTCCGCGCCCACCGACCAGGCGCCGACGGGGCACCTGAGCTCCGGCGACGTGATCCCGCTGTCGCGCACCGGCCAGGGCACCGAGATCGAAGAGGTGCTGTCGGCCATGTCGCTGCTGCTGAACGGCGGCGGCATCGAGCAGGTCGCGACGATCAGCCACGAGCTGCAGGCCGCGATGAGCGGCCGGGAGGGCACGATCCGCGCGGTGCTGCAGCGGGTCGACACCTTCGCCGGGACGCTGGACACCAACCGCGCCGCGATCACCCGCGCCCTCGACAGCATCGACCGGCTCACCGGCAAGCTGTCGGACGAGCGCAAGACGATCACCGACACCATCGACGAGACCGGTCCCGCGATCACCGTGCTCAAGCGCAACCGGGCGGACCTGACGAAGATGCTGGTGGCGCTGAACAAGCTCAGCCGCACCACCACCGACGTGATCGACAAGTCGCAGGCGAACTTCGTGGCGAACCTGAAGGACCTGAACACGATCCTCGGCAACCTGAACAAGGCCGGCTCGGACCTGCCCAACGCGCTGCAGTCGCTGATCACCTTCCCGTTCCCGCCGACCTTCGCCAACGTCATCGAGGGCGACTACGGCAACGTGAAGCTGACCGTCGACCTGGACTTCAACGACCTCGCCCAGAACCTGCTCGGCGGCACCGACCTGGAGAACCAGCTCGGCAGCGGCAAGCAGATGCGCAACATGCTGCAGGTGCCCAACGTGACCCTTCCCGACTCGCCGCTCGGCTCGCTGCCGCAGTCGTCGCCCGGCGGCTCAGGCGGCTCAGGCGGCTCCGGTGGCTCCGGCGGCGGGCTGCCCGGGCTTCCCGGCCTGCCCGGCGCGTCCACGCCGACACCGACGCCGAAGACGACCAAGAAGTCCGGCTCCGGCGGCGCCACCGGCACGCGGACCGGCGCCCTGGCCCCGGCACCCGGCGACGACGGTCTGCGGACCCTGATGGGGGGCCTCTGGTGATCCTCAAGCGCGGCGTCATCATCCAGCTGATCGCCTTCGCGGTGATCACGGTCGTCGGCGTGACGATCGTGCTGGTGAACTACATCGGCGTCGGCCGGCAGCTGCTCGGCAAGCAGTACACCGCCTTCGTCGACCTGACCGACTCCGGCGGCGTGTTCACCAACGCCGAGGTCACCTACCGGGGCGTCCCGGTCGGCCGGGTCGGCCCGATGTCGCTCACCCAGGACGGCATCCGGGTGAAGCTGGTGATGGAGCGCGGCAAGCGGATCCCGCGCGACGGGACCAAGGCGATCGTGGCGAACCGGTCGGCGGTCGGCGAGCAGTACATCGACCTGGAGCCCACCAAGAAGACCGGGCCCTACCTCGACCAGGGCGACGCGTACACGATCCCCAAGGAGATGACCACGCTCCCGGTGCGCACCGAGGAGCTGCTCCGCAACGTCGACCAGCTCGTCGGGTCCGTGAACACCAAGGACCTCGGCACGATCGTGGACGAGCTGGACAAGGCGTTCAACGGCTCCGGGTCGGACCTGCAGTCGATCCTGGACGACACGCACCGGCTGCTGCAGACCGCGAACCAGGCGTACCCGGACACCAAGCAGCTGCTGGACAACAGCGTGACGGTGCTGGACACCCAGCGGTCCGAGGCCGCCAACATCCGCGGCTTCGCCCGCAACCTCAACGACTTCACCGCCTCGCTGCGCAAGGACGACCCGGCGCTGCGCAAGACGATCGACAACGCCCCGGCCGCCGTCGACGAGACCCACAAGGCCATCGACCAGCTGTCCCCGACGCTGCCGACGCTGCTGGCGAACCTGGCCACGACGGGCCAGGTCATCACCTCGCGGCAGAACGGCCTGCGGTCGCTGTTCATCCTCTACCCGGTCGAGGTGGCGGGCGCGTTCACCGTCACCCCGGGCGACGGCACGCAGCATCTCGGCCTCGACCTGAACATCAGCTCGCCGCCCGCGTGCACCAAGGGCTACGAGGGCGTGAAGCACCGCTGGCCGCAGGACACCTCGCCGCGCAACCCGCCGCTCAACGTCGGGTGCAAGGCCCCGCACGACTCGTCCACGGCCGTGCGCGGTGCCCGCAACTTCCCCAAGGACGCGCTGACGCCCGTCCCCGCGCTGCCGCCGGGCGCCACCACCGGCGCCGGATTCCCCGCAGGCGGTGCCTACGGGACGGACGGCGGCTCCAAGTCGTCCGAGGCGAAGGGCAAGAGCTCCGGCGACGGCCAGGCGAAGGGCAAGGCCGCCGCCGCGGCGGCCCCCACCGGCCAGCTGTCGGATGGGCGGCTGTACCTGTCCTATCCGGCTAATTCAGTCGAATTCGCTGGATACGATCCGTCGACGGGCGCGGTCTACGGCCCGGACGGCAAGAAGTACGTCATGCCACGTACCGCCGGCAATCGTGAGTTGGGAGATTCCTCGTGGAAGTGGCTGATGCTCGGACCCCTGAGCCAATGAGGCGGGGCCGATGAGACGCCTCTGGCCGCAGATCACCACGATCGTCCTCGGTGTGCTCGTCGTCGCGCTCGCCGTCGTCACCGGCGTGTTCGCCGTGCGCGTCTACCACGGCAAGGAATCCGCCGACCGGCGCGCGAAGGCGACCCAGTCGGCGCGCCAGATGGGCGTCAACCTGATGACGATCAGCTCCTCGTCCGCGCAGAAGGACATAGACCGGATCATGTCGGGCGCCACCGGCGACCTGAAGAACAAGCTCGGCTCCCAGTCCAAGACGCTGATGGACACGCTGAAGCAGACGCAGGCCAAGTCGACCGTCAGCCAGGTCGAGGCCGGGGTCGTCTCCATCGACGGCGACTCCGCCGAGGTGATGGTCTCCCTCAACGGGACCGTCACCAACCCGAAGGTCAAGGACGGCGCCCAGCGCGCCTACCGGTACCTGATGGAACTCAGCCGGGTCGGTGACCGCTGGCTCGTCGCCAACCTGGAGGTGGTCCCGTGACCATGCTGGGCCGGGGCAAGCGCTCCGCACCGCAGAAGGACAAGGACCGCCCGGAGGACGGCAAGACCCGCAAGGCCGCCGCGCAGGCCACCAAGGCCGAGGAGGCCGCGGAGGCGGCCCGCCTCGCCGAGGAGGCCGCCGCCCGTGCCCGCGAGGCCGCGCGCCTCGCCCAGATCGCCGCCGACGCGGCCGCGGCCGACGCCGAGGACACCGAGGACGCCGAGGAAGACGCTTCCCCGAAGGCCGTCAAAACGGCTGTGAAGCCCCGACGCACAAAGAAGGCCCCCGAAACCGCGCCGGAGGCCGACGACCCCGCAGCGGACGAATCAGCCACGGACGAGGTCCCCGCCACCGAGACGGAGGCGGGCGACGCCGAGGACGCCCTCAAGACCGAGGCCGAGGAAGACACCGACGAGGCCGAGGACGAAGACGAGCCGGACGACGCCGAAGACGCCCTCACGACCGAAGCCGACGAGGCCGAGGACGAAGATGAGGACGAGGACGACGAGCCCGAGGACGAGGCGAAGCCCCGCAAGCCCAAGAAGGCGCTGACCCTCAAGAAGGCCGTAAAGACCGGCGCCTCCGATCACGAGCCGCGCCGCCGCGTCGGCACCGGCCGGTTCACCCTGCTGGCGGTGATGACCGTCCTGTTCCTCGCGCTCGGCACCGCGGCCACGCTGCTGGTCCTGAAGAACCACGAGCAGAACGCGATCGACGACGCGCGCCGGGACGGCCTCGGGGCCGCCGCGAAGGCCGCCCAGGAGCTGTCGTCCTACGACTACCGGACGATCGACACCGACACCAAGGCCGCCGCCGCCATGACGACGGGCAAGCTGCACGACGACTACGTCAAGCAGCTCCCGTCCTTCAAGGCGCAGGCGACCGCGCAGCAGCTCGTCGGGACGACGACGGTGATGAAGACGGGCGCGGTCAGCGCCACCTCGGACAAGGTCGTCGTCCTGGTCTACGCGGACCGCTCGTCGGTCACCAAGAACGACAAGACGCAGCAGCTCCCGGAGTCGCTGCGGCTGAAGATGACGATGGTCAAGGCCCACGGCAAGTGGCTGGCCCAGAAGGTCGACGTCATCTCCTAGCCTCCCGCGACGCGACCCCACGGGCGACCACCCACGACAGGGTGGTCGCCCGCCGCGTTCACACCCGCCCCAGGAGCCGGCCCCCCGGTAAACTATGGCCTTCCTCACTGCAGGTCAGGGCCCGAAAAGTCCAAGTCCGCTCTTGACTGCAAGGCCTGGAGGGGCGATGCTCCATGGCAACGTGATGCATACTGCGGCGCTAGAGTTGCGAGCGGTGTACCAGTCGGCTACACTGCCCCTTTGCGCTGCCCTCTGACTATCCACGTGTGAGAGCACTCCCGAGCGGGTCCGTTTTGGCCCCTAACGCACGGGTCTTGGACGTGGATCGTCTGGCGTGCGTGTCGTCAGTTACGCCGCGAGCCCTCGGAAGGACCACCACTCTTGGCAGCCTCGCGCAACGCCTCGAATACCGCAACCGGTCCGAACCGCGTCTCCTTCGCGCGCATCAAGGAGCCGCTCGAAGTCCCGGACCTCCTTGCTCTGCAGACCAACTCCGTTGACTGGCTGCTGGGCAATGAGAGGTGGAAGGCCCGGGTCGAGGCGGCCCAGAAGGCCGGAAGTAAGAGCGTCCCGACCCAGTCGGGGCTGGAGGAGATCTTCGAAGAGATCAGTCCGATCGAGGACTTCTCCGGAACCATGTCCCTCTCGTTCCGCGACCACCGGTTCGAGCCGCCCAAGTACTCCGTCGAGGAGTGCAAGGACAAGGACATGACCTACTCCGCCCCGCTGTTCGTCACGGCGGAGTTCATCAACAACACCACCGGTGAGATCAAGAGCCAGACGGTGTTCATGGGCGACTTCCCGCTCATGACCCCGAAGGGCACCTTCATCATCAACGGCACCGAGCGCGTCGTCGTCTCGCAGCTGACCCGCTCGCCCGGCGTCTACTTCGACCGCGCCCTCGACAAGGCGTCCGACAAGGACATCTACGGCTGCCGGGTCATCCCGAGCCGCGGCGCCTGGCTCGAGTTCGAGATCGACAAGCGCGACAACGTCGGCGTGCGCATCGACCGCAAGCGCAAGCAGCCGGTCACCGTGCTGCTCAAGGCCCTCGGCTGGGACGAGGCCCGCATCCGCGAGCGCTTCGGCGCCTACGAGTCGATCAACGTCACCCTGGAGAAGGACCACACCTCCGGCCAGGACGACGCGCTCCTCGACATCTACCGCAAGCTGCGGCCGGGCGAGCCGCCGACCCGCGAGTCGGCGCAGACCCTGCTGGAGAACCTGTACTTCAACCCCAAGCGGTACGACGTCGCCAAGGTCGGCCGCTACAAGATCAACAAGAAGCTCGGCCTCGACCTGGACATGCGCCAGGGCACCCTGACCGAGGACGACGTCGTCGCCACGATCGAGTACCTCGTCCGGCTGCACGCCGGCGAGGACGAGGCCACCCTCGGGGCCGTCCCGGTGCCGATCGAGGTCGACGACATCGACCACTTCGGCAACCGGCGCCTGCGCACGGTCGGCGAGCTGATCCAGAACCAGGTCCGGCTGGGCCTGGCCCGCATGGAGCGCGTCGTCCGCGAGCGGATGACCACCCAGGACGTCGAGGCGATCACGCCGCAGACGCTGATCAACATCCGGCCGGTCGTCGCCTCCATCAAGGAGTTCTTCGGCACCAGCCAGCTGTCGCAGTTCATGGACCAGACCAACCCGCTGGCCGGGCTGACGCACAAGCGCCGCCTGAACGCGCTGGGCCCGGGCGGTCTGTCGCGTGAGCGCGCCGGCATGGAGGTCCGCGACGTCCACCCGTCGCACTACGGCCGCATGTGCCCGATCGAGACGCCGGAAGGCCCGAACATCGGCCTGATCGGCTCGCTCGCCGCGTTCGGCCGGGTCAACCCGTTCGGGTTCGTCGAGACCCCGTACCGCAAGGTCGAGGACGGCCGGGTCACCGAGCAGATCGACTACCTGACCGCCGACGAGGAGGACCGCTTCGTCATCGCGCAGGCCAACTCCCTGCTCAACGAGGACGGCACCTTCCAGGACGACCGCATCCTGGTCCGCCGCAAGGGCGGCGAGGTCGAGCTCGTCCCGGCCCGCGAGGTCCAGTACATGGACGTCTCGGCCCGGCAGATGACCTCGGTCGCGACCGCGATGATCCCGTTCCTGGAGCACGACGACGCCAACCGCGCGCTGATGGGCTCCAACATGCAGCGCCAGTCCGTCCCGCTGCTGCGCAGCGAGGCGCCGCTGGTCGGCACCGGCATGGAGTACCGCGCGGCGACCGACGCCGGCGACGTGATCACGGCCGAGAAGGCCGGCGTCGTCGAGGAGGTCTCGGCCGACTACGTGACCGTCATGAACGACGACGGCACCCGGACGACCTACCGCGTGTCCAAGTTCAAGCGCTCCAACCAGGGCACCTGCTTCAACCAGAAGCCGATCGTGGACGAGGGCCAGCGGGTCGAGTTCGGGCAGGTCGTCGCCGACGGCCCGTGCACCGACGACGGCGAGATGGCGCTCGGCAAGAACCTGCTCGTGGCGTTCATGCCGTGGGAGGGCCACAACTACGAGGACGCGATCATCCTCAGCCAGCGGCTGGTGCAGGACGACGTCCTCTCCTCGATCCACATCGAGGAGCACGAGGTCGACGCCCGCGACACCAAGCTCGGCCCCGAGGAGATCACCCGGGACATCCCGAACGTCTCCGAGGAGGTCCTGGCCGACCTCGACGAGCGCGGCATCATCCGCATCGGCGCGGACGTCGTCCCCGGCGACATCCTGGTCGGCAAGGTCACGCCCAAGGGCGAGACGGAGCTGACCCCCGAGGAGCGGCTGCTGCGCGCGATCTTCGGCGAGAAGGCCCGCGAGGTCCGCGACACCTCGCTGAAGGTGCCGCACGGTGAAGAGGGCAAGGTCATCGGCGTCCGGGTGTTCTCCCGCGACGAGGGCGACGAGCTCCCGCCGGGCGTGAACGAGCTGGTCCGGGTGTACGTGGCCCAGAAGCGCAAGATCACCGACGGCGACAAGCTGGCCGGCCGGCACGGCAACAAGGGCGTCATCTCCAAGATCCTCCCGGTCGAGGACATGCCGTTCATGGAGGACGGGACGCCGGTCGACATCGTGCTCAACCCGCTGGGCGTGCCCGGCCGGATGAACGTCGGCCAGGTCCTGGAGACCCACCTCGGCTGGGTCGCCTCCCGCGGCTGGAAGGTCGAGGGCGACGACGCCGACTGGAAGCGGGCGCTCAAGGAGATCGGCGCCGACGAGGCCGCGCCGTGGACCAACACGGCCACCCCGGTCTTCGACGGTGCGCGTGAGAACGACGTCACCGGGCTGATCCAGAGCACCCTGCCCAACCGCGACGGCAACCGGATGGTGGGCCCGGGCGGGAAGGCGAGGCTGTTCGACGGTCGCACCGGCGAGCCGTACAACGAACCGGTCTCGGTCGGCTACATCTACATCCTCAAGCTGCTCCACCTGGTCGACGACAAGATCCACGCCCGCTCGACCGGCCCCTACTCCATGATCACCCAGCAGCCGCTCGGCGGTAAGGCCCAGTTCGGCGGCCAGCGCTTCGGTGAGATGGAGGTGTGGGCGCTGGAGGCGTACGGCGCCGCCTACGCCCTGCAGGAGCTGCTGACCATCAAGTCCGACGACGTCCTCGGCCGCGTGAAGGTGTACGAGGCCATCGTCAAGGGCGAGAACATCCCCGAGCCCGGCATTCCCGAGTCCTTCAAGGTGCTCATCAAGGAGATGCAGTCGCTGTGCCTCAACGTCGAGGTGCTCTCCAGCGACGGCATGTCCATCGAGATGCGCGACACCGATGAGGACGTCTTCCGCGCGGCGGAGGAGCTCGGCATCGACCTGTCCCGGCGCGAGCCGAGCAGTGTCGAAGAGGTCTGATCAACTCAAGGGGAAAACAGTTGCTTGACGTCAACTTCTTCGACGAGCTTCGCATCGGCCTGGCGACCGCCGACGACATCCGCCAGTGGTCCCACGGCGAGGTGAAGAAGCCGGAGACGATCAACTACCGGACCCTCAAGCCGGAGAAGGACGGGCTCTTCTGCGAGAAGATCTTCGGCCCGACCCGGGACTGGGAGTGCTACTGCGGCAAGTACAAGCGCGTCCGGTTCAAGGGCATCATCTGTGAGCGCTGCGGCGTCGAGGTGACCCGCGCCAAGGTGCGCCGTGAGCGGATGGGCCACATCGAGCTGGCCGCGCCGGTCACGCACATCTGGTACTTCAAGGGCGTCCCGTCGCGCCTCGGCTACCTGCTGGACCTGGCCCCGAAGGATCTCGAGAAGATCATCTACTTCGCGGCCTACATGATCACCAGCGTGGACACCGAGCGCCGCGACCGCGACCTGCCGACGCTGGAGGCCCACATCTCCGTGGAGCGCCAGCAGATCGAGCAGGCCCGCGACGCGCAGGTCGAGGCCCGCCAGCAGAAGCTGGAGGGCGACCTCGGGGAGCTCGAGGAGGCCGGCGCGAAGGCCGACCAGAAGCGCAAGGTGCGCGACGGCGCCGAGCGGGAGATGAAGCAGCTGCGCGACCGCGCGCAGCGCGAGCTCGACCGCCTCGACGAGGTGT
This sequence comes from Actinomadura napierensis, assembly GCF_039529375.1. NCBI lineage: Bacteria > Bacillati > Actinomycetota > Actinomycetes > Streptosporangiales > Thermomonosporaceae > Actinomadura > Actinomadura napierensis. The sequence goes on along the minus strand of NZ_BAAAMR010000022.1, from coordinate 18,642 downwards.
GGAGCCGGTTCAAGAACCTCAAGGTCCAGGACCTGGAGGGCGACGAGCTGCTCTACCGCGAGATGCGCGACCGGTTCGGCAAGTACTTCGAGGGCGGCATGGGCGCCGCGGCCATCCAGGCGCGGCTGCAGAACTTCGACCTCGACGCCGAGGCCGAGAAGCTGCGCGACATCATCCGCACCGGCAAGGGCCAGAAGAAGGCCCGCGCCCTCAAGCGGCTGAAGGTCGTCTCGGCGTTCCTCAACACCCGCAACAGCCCGCTCGGCATGGTGCTGGACTGCATCCCGGTGATCCCGCCGGACCTGCGTCCGATGGTGCAGCTGGACGGCGGCCGCTTCGCGACCTCCGACCTGAACGACCTGTACCGCCGGGTCATCAACCGGAACAACCGGCTCAAGCGCCTGCTCGACCTGGGCGCTCCCGAGATCATCGTCAACAACGAGAAGCGGATGCTGCAGGAGGCCGTCGACGCGCTGTTCGACAACGGCCGCCGCGGCCGCCCGGTCACCGGGCCGGGCAACCGTCCGCTGAAGTCGCTGTCCGACATGCTCAAGGGCAAGCAGGGCCGGTTCCGGCAGAACCTGCTGGGCAAGCGCGTCGACTACTCCGGCCGTTCGGTCATCGTCGTCGGCCCGCAGCTGAAGCTGCACCAGTGCGGCCTGCCCAAGCAGATGGCGCTGGAGCTGTTCAAGCCGTTCGTGATGAAGCGGCTGGTCGACCTCAACCACGCGCAGAACATCAAGTCCGCCAAGCGGATGGTCGAGCGCGCGCGCCCGGTCGTGTGGGACGTGCTGGAAGAGGTCATCACCGAGCACCCGGTCCTGCTGAACCGGGCGCCGACCCTGCACCGCCTGGGCATCCAGGCGTTCGAGCCGCAGCTGGTCGAGGGCAAGGCGATCCAGATCCACCCGCTCGTCTGCACCGCGTTCAACGCGGACTTCGACGGCGACCAGATGGCGGTGCACCTGCCGCTGTCGGCCGAGGCGCAGGCCGAGGCCCGGATCCTGATGCTGTCGACCAACAACATCCTGAAGCCGTCGGACGGCAAGCCCGTCACCATGCCCACCCAGGACATGGTCATCGGCCTGTACTGGCTGACGACGCAGAAGGACGGCGCCGACGGCGAGGGCCGCGCGTTCGGCTCGATCGCCGAGGCGATCATGGCCTACGACCGGCACGAGCTGGACCTGCAGGCCAAGATCCAGATCCGGCTGAAGGACGTCCCGCCGCCGCGCGGCTGGCAGGCGCCCGAGGGCTACGAGCCCGGCCAGCCGTACCGGCTGGAGACCACGCTCGGCCGCGCGCTGTTCAACGAGACGCTGCCGGACGACTTCCCGTTCGTCGACGACGAGATCGGCAAGAAGCAGCTGTCGGCGATCGTGAACGAGCTGGCCGAGACCTACCCGAAGGTCGCGGTGGCCAACGCGCTGGACGCGCTGAAGAGCACCGGTTTCCACTGGGCCACCCGGTCCGGGGTGACCATCTCCATCGACGACGTCGTCACGCCGCCCAACAAGCAGGACATCCTGAGCGGCTACGAGGCGCGCGCGGAGAAGGTGCAGCGCGAGTTCAACCGCGGTCTGATCACCGACGACGAGCGCAAGCAGGAGCTCATCGAGATCTGGAACAAGGCCACCGCGGACGTCGCGGTGGACATGGAGAAGGCGTTCCCGAAGGCCAACCCGATCTGGATGATGATCCAGTCGGGCGCCCGCGGCAACCCGCTCCAGCTGCGCCAGATCGCCGGCATGCGCGGCCTGGTCTCCAACCCCAAGGGCGAGACCATCCCGCGTCCGATCAAGTCGTCCTTCCGCGAGGGGCTGTCGGTCGTCGAGTACTTCATCTCGACGCACGGCGCCCGGAAGGGCCTCGCGGACACCGCGCTGCGCACCGCCGACTCGGGTTACCTGACCCGTCGTCTGGTGGACGTCGCGCAGGACGTCATCGTCCGCGAGGTGGACTGCGGCACCGACCGCACGATCCCGTTCGAGGTCGCCGAGAAGCTGCCGGACGGCACGCTGGTCAAGCTGGCCACCTCGGAGACCGCGCTGGTCGGCCGCACGATCGCCGAGGACGTCGAGGTCGACGGGACGGTCATCTTCCCGGCCGACACCGACCTGTCCGACGCGGTGGTCACCCGGCTGGTCGAGGCGGGCGTGGAGTCGGTGCGCACCCGCAGCGCCCTGGTCTGCGAGGCGAAGATCGGTGTCTGCGCCGCCTGCTACGGCCGCTCGCTGGCCACCGGCAAGCGGGTGGACGTCGGCGAGGCCGTCGGCATCATCGCCGCGCAGTCCATCGGTGAGCCCGGCACCCAGCTGACCATGCGGACGTTCCACACCGGCGGTGTCGCCGGCGGTGACATCACGCACGGTCTGCCGCGTGTCCAGGAGCTGTTCGAGGCCCGCATCCCCAAGGGCGTGGCCCCGATCAGCGAGGTCGCCGGCCGGATCAAGATCGACGAGACGGAGAAGACCCGCAAGGTCGTCGTCGTCCCGGACGACGGGTCCGACGAGATCGCCTACCAGGTGCCCATGCGGTCCCGGCTGCTGGTCAAGGAGGGCGAGCACGTCGACGTCGGCCAGCAGCTCATCGCGGGTGCGATCAACCCGCACGAGGTGCTGCGCATCCTCGGCCCGCGCGCGGTGCAGCTGCACCTGGTGCACGAGGTCCAGGAGGTGTACCGGTCGCAGGGCGTGTCGATCCACGACAAGCACATCGAGATCATCGTCCGCCAGATGCTGAAGCGGGTGAACATCCTCGAGTCGGGCGACACCGAGCTGCTGCCGGGCGACCTGGTCGAGCGTCCGATCTTCGAGGAGAGGAACCGGAACGTCGTGGCCGAGGGCGGGGTCCCCGCCGCCGGCCGCCCGGTCCTGATGGGCATCACCAAGGCCTCGCTCGCGACCGAGTCGTGGCTGTCGGCGGCGTCCTTCCAGGAGACGACCCGGGTGCTCACCGAGGCGGCGATGCACGCCAAGAGCGACCCGCTGCTCGGCCTCAAGGAGAACGTCATCATCGGTAAGCTCATCCCGGCCGGTACCGGCATGCCGCAGTACCGCAACGTCCGGGTCGAGCCGACCGAGGAGGCGAAGGCGGCGGTGTACTCCGTCGGCTCCTACGACGACGGCGCCGAGTACGCCTTCGGGCAGGGCTCCGGCGAGGCCGTGCCGCTGGAGGAGTACGACTTCGGCCAGTACAACCGGTAACACCTGAACCGCGGGGTCCGTCCCCCGGTGGCGAAGGCCCCTTCCGCAGCCGCGGGAGGGGCCTTCCGCGTGGGCCGGGCACGCGATCTACCAGCGCTTTTACCCGTTTTCTTGACCTTTGAGGGTGTTTTGCGGTGTCGTGTCCGGGGACGACCTCGATGCTGGCTAATGTACGCGTCGGGGGAGGAATCACATGAAGAGGGTCATTACCGCATCGCTGCTCGCCATGGCCGTCGTGGTCGGTGGAGTGGGTACCGCCAGCGCCGCCCAGCCGTCCAGGACCGATCAGAAGGCACCGGCGAGCACGCAGCAGGGCTGCCGCACGTACTCCAGCGTGAAGGAGTGCGGCAAGCTCAACCTGAACGCCAAGCAGCGCGCCTGCGAGGCCAAGTACGTCAAGCTGGGAATGACCCAGAGCCGAGCAGAGGTGGAGTGCTACGCCTTCAACTGACCGGCGCACACGAAAAGGGCCCGCTCCCCAAGGAGCGGGCCCTTTCTCGCGGATCTGCCTGGGGATGATGAACTACGGAGACCCCGGGCAGCGTCCGGTCATCACTGTGCGTGTGCCGAGCGCGCTCGGGGCGGGGGCGGGGTTACGGTGAGCCGGTGACCGATACTCCTCGCGATGTCTTCTTGAAACTCGTGCACGGCGTTTGTGAAGAGCGCTGGGCGGACGTGGTGGACCTGTACGCGGAGCGAACCGATGTCTGCCACCCGTTCTTCCCGCTGGAGGCGTCGCCGATGCGCTCCCGCGAAGCTCTGCGCACCCATTTCGGCGGCGGACCACAGCCGTACCAGGGCCCGACCCTGCGGCGTCGGCCAACCCGGATCAATGTTCACCAGACCACCGACCCCGAGGTCATCGTGGCCGAATTCCAGTACGAAGGCATCGTGGTGGAGACCGGCGAACCCTTCGCCATCCCTGCTGTCTTCGTCATGCGCGTCCGGGACGGAAAGATCGTCGAATCCCGCGACTACCTTGACCACCTGCGCTCGGCTGCGGCCCGCGGGCAGCTCCCCGAGGTCTTGGATGCCATCCGAGACCACCACGCCAAGGACCGTGTCACTGACCCACCAGGTCACAACAGCGCCGAGCCTCCTAGGCCGAAGAGCACCGATACCCATCAGCCCAGAGCGACCACAGAGTAATCAGGGACGGCCAGATAACTCCCCACTAACTGGCCGCCAACGGGGAATCCCAACTGACCGCTAACAGCATGGGGAGTTGAAGCCGCCGCGAAGCGCGGGGGCCGCTGCGTGGCCGGGACCGCAAGCAGCGGCTCGGATTCCGCCATCTCCACCGCGTACCCGTGCGCCTTGAGCGCCTGCGCCAGCGCCCAGACCCGCAGCCGCCGAGCTTCCGTCACCTCTGAGGCTTCCGTTGCCATGGGGGCCGTCCTTCCGTCGAGACGATGAGCGTCGGGGGCACAGGGAGAGGGTTGACCCGTTCACCTGCTGCCTTTTCCATGGCTTGAGCCTGTCTGTTCGGCCTGTCTCCTCAGAGGCGCCTACGTGGGGGCCAGGGACGGGCCAGACTGAAGGCCAAGGGAGGGGCCAGCGTGATCAACGAAAGGCGTCGGCGCTTCGGTGCGTACCTCGCACGCTTGCGACGTGATGCGCGCAAGAGCCAGAGACAGCTAGCCGAGTCGTTGTGCCGGATCTCGGGAACGGCCTCCGTGACACGCCACGAGATCAGCCGTTGGGAGCGAGGCGAGCGCATCCCCGACGTGTGGCTTCCCGCCCTCTCCGTGGCTCTGAGCATCCCCCTGCGAACCCTCGAAAGGGCAGCGGCCCACGCACGCGGCGAGGACATCGGCGCCGGTGCCCCCAGTCCGGCCGAGGCACTCGCCTACTTCCTGCCTGACCACGACGTGGAGCTTGGACCACTGGCCAGCACCGCAGGCCGCCGGGTCGGAGCATCCACGGCGGCCGCGCTTGCCGACCGCGCGCACGGTCTACGGCTCGCGGACGACGTCATCGCCAGCGGCGATCTACTCGCACCGGCACTCCGCGAACTGGACGGCGCCGTCCAGCTCTACCGAGAGACGACGCACTCCGAGGAGACCGGCCGGTCTCTGCTCAGCAGCATCGGGGAGATAGCCCAGATCGCGGGTTGGATTGCGAGCGACGCGGGCGAGCACAACCAGGCCGCGCACGCCTACCGACTCGGCGTCTCGGCAGCCAGGGAGGCGGGAGACCTCTCGCTAGTCGGCAACCTCGCGGGGAGCCTCGCCTACCAGCTCTCCAACACCTGCCATGAAGACGACGGGCTGAGCCTCGCCCGCGCCGCCCTGGACGAGGCCGGGCCGGACGCACCAACCAAGGCCCGCGCGCTCTACCTTGACCGGGTCGCATGGGCGCAGACCAAGGCGGGCAACCCGCAGCCGGCGATGCGCGCTCTCGCCGAAGCCCACGAGGCCATGGCCGACGAGGACTCCCAGGAGGCGCCCGACTGGGCTTACTGGGTCTCGCCCGAGGAACTCGACGTGATGGACGCCCGTGTCTACACCGAACTCCGGCGCCCGCTACGAGCCGTCCCGCTACTGCAAGAAGTCCTCAGCCGGTACGACTCCACCCACACGCGCGAACTCGCGCTCTACCTCTCATGGCTCGCCGTCGCCCTGGTGGACGCCAACGAGCCCGAAGAGGGCGCCAAGACCGCGCGGCACATGCTCGACCTCGCGGCCGACTTCCCCAGCGACCGGACCGCCCGACGTGGGCGCGTCGTTCTCGCCAAGCTGGAGCCTTACCGGGACGTCCCAGAGGTTCGCGAGGTACTCGACACGTACGCGGCCTGACAAGAGACGAGCCCCGCACCGGATGGGATAGGTACCGCCGCCGCCGCACCTCGGAAGCGCTCGTCTCGTCCCGCGCTTCCTTCGCCGCTGTGGCGGCTTCATGCCTGTTCTTCTCGCTACGGAGCTGGCTGATCTGCTGTTCCAGGCCGGGAACCAGCCTGAAGAACAGGTCATTAGTGATCTGCCGGGCGTTCCACTGCCGGGTCAGCGTCTCTAGCTGCTCCTCCACCGCCCTGAGTTCGGCCGCGCCCTCCCACTCCTTACCACGCGGGCCGGAGGACAACGACGCCTCTTCCAGCTTGGCGAGCACGGCTTCCGAGACGAACATGTCGACGAGGTCACCGCGCCGGGAGGCGCCACCGCAGCCACCCTCAGCACGGCACAGGCAGGTGTACGTGTGATGCGCTGCATCCTTCGGCCCGTTGGAGCGAAGCGGAGTGTCGCAGAGGTTACCGTCCGGGAGGCGCCGGCCACAGCGCAGGATGCCCGACAGTAGATAGGTGTGATCGCGGTAGTCGGCAGGGTGCGTCGGCCCGGAATGCTCCTCGCCTCCAGGGGCGTCGGCACCCTCCTCTATCCCGAAGCCCGAATTCCGGTTGCGTTCGGGTGCGTTTGGTGATCGCCCGGGCGGCGGTGCACCGTGGAGGGCGCTGAGGCGAGAGGAGAAGCCATGGAACAGGTGCGGCTCGGGACGACGGGGACCAGGGTCTCGCGGATCTGCCTGGGGATGATGAGCTACGGCGACCCCGGGCAGCGTCCCTGGGCGCTGGCGGAGGAGGCGGCGGAGCCGATCGTCCGGAGGGCGGTCGAGGCGGGCGTGACGTTCTTCGACACCGCCGACATGTACTCGCGCGGCGCGAGCGAGGTCATCACCGGGCACCTGCTGGCGAAGCTGTTCCCTCGCCGGGAGGAATACGTCCTCGCGACCAAGGTCTGCCTTCCCGTGGGCGACGGGCCCAACGACAAGGGGCTGTCCCGCAAGCACATCATGGCGGCCATTGACGACTCGCTGCGGCGGCTGGGCACCGACTATGTGGACCTCTACCAGATCCACCGCTGGGACAATGAGACGCCCATCGAGGAGACCATGGAGGTCCTCAACGACGTGGTGCGCGCGGGCAAGGCACGGTACATAGGCGCGTCCAGCATGTTCGTGTGGCAGTTCGCCAAGGCGCAGCACGTCGCGGAGAAGCACGGCTGGACGAAGTTCGTCACGATGCAGAACCACTACAACCTGCTGTATCGCGAGGAGGAGCGGGAGATGAACCCGTTCTGCGTCGACCAGGGCGTCGGGCTCGTCCCGTGGAGCCCGCTCGCGCGCGGGCGGCTGGCGGGGAACCGCGACCGCGGCGGGCAGGCCAACACGGTGCGGGCCGGCAACGACGCCTACGGCGACATGATGTACGACGAGGCCGACTTCGACGTCATCGACGTCGTCCGCGAGGTGGCGGGGGAGAAGGGCGTCCCCATGGCGCAGGTCGCGCTCGCGTGGCTGCTCGGACGCCCGGGGGTGACGGCCCCGATCGTCGGCGCGACGAAGACCGCGCACATCGACGACGCGATCGCGGCGGCCGGGCTCACACTGGACGACAAGGACGTCGAGCGGCTGGAGGCGCCGTACCGCCCGCATCCGGTCCGCGGGCACGGCTGACCGCGGCCGGGGCGTTCGCGCTGGTGAGGCGCCCGCCCGGAACGTACCGTGGGCGCCGGGCGTCGAACTGGAGCGATGATTTGCGATACCACCGGCTATCGGGGCAGGCTGGAGGCCAGAACGCCCACGGGCGGTCAGACCGCCACGGGACGAGACGAGTGACAGATCCGGGGACCGCACGGCGGATCCCCGGCGACCGGGACTCAGGAGCCCCGGGACGACGGCGCTGAAGGAGCCCGACGATGACCGAGAATGACGGCACGCAGGGACCGCAGCGGCCGTTGCCGGAGGACGAGGGCCGCCAGGCCCCCGAGGAGCGGGGCGAGCCTCCCGCGCGTCCGCTGGGCGACCGGACCGTGGTGTTCGGCGCCCCGCAGCTGGGCGGCGCGGCCGGCGGGCAGCGGCCCCAGGCGCCGCAGGAGCCCGGTGAGCCGGAGCGGCGGACGCCCCCGCCGCCCCCGACGATGGTCGAGCAGCCGATGCCGCAGTACGGCGAGCAGCCCCCGCCTCCTCCGCAGCAGTACGGCGCCCCCCAGTACGAGCAGCAGCAGGAGCAGCAGCCGTACGGCCAGCAGCCCTACGGGACGCCTCCGGGCCCCGGCGGCTTCCCGCCGCCGCAGGAGCAGCAGTACGGCGGCCCCCAGGGCCAGCAGTACGGGCAGCAGCCGGAACAGCAGTACGGGCAGCCGCAGCAGGGGTACCCGCAGCAGCCGATGCACGGCGCGCCCCAGTACGAGCAGGAGCAACAGCCGTATGGCCAGCCGCCCTTCGGCGGCCAGCCCGGGTACGCGCCGCCTGCCGAGCCGCGCGCGCCCGAGGGCGGGGCGCCCGCCGAGCAGGCGCCGCCGGCCCCCGGGCAGCCGCAGGAGGGCGGCAACGACCGGACCCTGATCGTCCCCGGACCCGGCACCGGACCGCAGGAGCCCGAGCGGCCGCAGCGCCCCCCGGTGGACGACCAGGCCACGCTGCACTGGTCGCCCGGCACCGACATCCCCGTCGCGACCGGGCCCGAGCGCCGGCAGGAGCCGCCCGCCGAGCCGTGGCAGGTGCCGGTCCCGCCGTCGACGCCCGAGCCGTGGTCGCCTGAGGCGTCCCAGCCGGGTCAGGGCCAGCCGGGGCAGGGCCAGAGCGACCGCGAGCGGACGATGATGGTGCCGCCGCCCGACTCCGGCTTCGGTGGCGCCCCGCAGGCGGAGGAGCCGCCCGCGTTCGGCGCGCCGGGCGGCCGGGGCGTCGAGGACGCCCGCCCGACCGAGGCGTTCGACCCGTCCGCGCAGGCGCAGGGACGGCACGCCGCGGAGCCGTCCGGGGGGATGGCCGAGCACACCCGCCTGGACATCGGGCAGCAGTCGTGGCAGCCGCAGGCCCAGCAGCAGCAGCCGCAGGCGGGCGCGCAGCCGTTCGGCCAGCAGGACTACGGCCAGCAGCAGGAGTACGGCCAGCAGGGCGCGCAGCCGTTCGGCCAGCAGGGCGAGCAGCAGCAATACGGCGCCCAGCCGTTCGGTGCCCCCCAGGACCAGCAGCAGTACGGCCAGCAGCCCGGCCAGCAGTACGGCGGCCAGCAGGAGTACGGGCAGCAGGAGTACGGCCGCCAGCAGGGCCAGCAAGGCCAGCAAGGCCAGCAGGGCTACGGGCAGCAGCAGGAGTTCGGCCAGCAGGGCGCGCAGCAGTTCGGCCAGCAGGGCGAGCAGCAGCAGTTCGGCGGCCAGCCCCAGTTCGGCCAGCCGGGCCAGCCCGCCCAGCAGGGGCAGTTCGGGCAGCCGGGACAGTACGGTCAGCCGTCCACGTACGGGGCCGACGAGGGCAAGAGCGGCAAGAGCAACACGCTGCTCTACGTCATCGGCGGCGTCGTGGGCGCGGTGATCGTGATCGTGCTGGTCGTCGCGTTCCTGCTCTAGGGCGCCCCGGCCCGGGGACGACGTAAAACCTGGTCGACGTCTTCCCCAACGGCCGGGATGTGGGACACAATGCCGACGGGTCTTTCCGCCTCCGTGGCGGGAACATCCGTCGGCATTCTCCCGTTGATCTAGACGGTGAGTCGGCTACCGAGGGCCTCCCGGGCTTGCGCCGGAAGGGGCCTGCACGGTAGTGCGCCGTTCGCTTTGCACTTTCGCGGAGCGGTCGGTAACCTCTTCACTTGTGCCCGCTGTATGCGGGCCGCTATGCGTGCGCGCCGGCAGGGTCCGAGTTGGGACCGGCTCAGCGCCGCAACCACTCCCCGGCTTGATTCGGCCCGTTCATGGGCCGGGCGGTCTGTGTCGGTTGGTCGCGGGCAATGCTCCGTGAACCGGCGACACGCCCGACCGCGTGGGTCGGAGAGGTCGGGAAACCGGCAGGTCACAGCCTCGCCTGAGGTGGTGATTGCAGCAAAAAGACTTACCGGCTCGGTACGAGGGAAGACGGAGACGCGGTGCCCACGATCCAGCAGCTGGTCCGAAAGGGCCGCCAGGACAAGGTGACCAAGAACAAGACGCCCGCGCTGAAGGAGAGCCCCCAGCGGCGGGGCGTCTGCACGCGCGTCTACACGACGACGCCCAAGAAGCCGAACTCCGCGCTTCGCAAGGTCGCCCGTGTCCGGCTGACCAGCGGGATTGAGGTCACGGCCTACATCCCCGGCGTCGGTCACAACCTGCAGGAGCACTCGATCGTGCTCGTGCGCGGCGGCCGTGTGAAGGACCTCCCGGGTGTTCGGTACAAGATCATCCGCGGGTCGCTCGACACCCAGGGCGTCCGCAATCGCAAGCAGGCGCGCAGCAAGTACGGCGCGAAGAAGGAGAAGAGCTGATGCCGCGCAAGGGCCCTGCTGGCAAGCGCCAGCTGATCGCTGACCCGGTGTACAACTCGCCGCTGGTCACCGCGCTCATCAACAAGATTCTCCTGGACGGCAAGCGCTCCATCGCGCAGCGCATCGTGTACGAGGCTCTCGAGGGCGCCCGCGAGAAGACCGGCAACGACCCGGTCGTCACGCTGAAGCGCGCGCTCGACAACGTGAAGCCGACCCTGGAGGTCCGCAGCCGCCGCGTCGGTGGCGCGACCTACCAGGTCCCCGTCGAGGTGCGGCCGGCCCGCAGCACCACCCTCGCCCTGCGCTGGCTGGTGGTGTACGCCCGGCAGCGTCGCGAGAAGACCATGACCGAGCGGCTGATGAACGAGCTGCTCGACGCGAGCAACGGCCTCGGCGCGTCTGTGAAGAAGCGCGAGGACACCCACAAGATGGCGGAGTCCAACAAGGCCTTCGCCCACTACCGCTGGTAACCCCGGCGGGTTGAGAACGACGAGACGACGCGAGGACGCGAGGACACTGTGGCTACCAAAACCGGTGTAGACCTGGCCAAGGTCCGCAACATCGGGATCATGGCCCATATCGACGCTGGCAAGACCACGACGACCGAGCGGATCCTGTACTACACGGGCATCAGCTACAAGATCGGCGAGGTCCACGACGGCGCCGCCACCATGGACTGGATGGAGCAGGAGCAGGAGCGGGGGATCACCATCACCTCCGCCGCCACCACCTGCGAATGGCCCGTCGACGACGTCAAGCACACGATCAACATCATCGACACCCCCGGGCACGTCGACTTCACCATCGAGGTGGAGCGCAACCTGCGGGTGCTCGACGGCGCGGTCGCGGTGTTCGACGGTGTCGCCGGCGTGGAGCCGCAGTCCGAGACGGTGTGGCGGCAGGCCGACCGCTACGGCGTGCCCCGCATGTGCTTCGTCAACAAGCTCGACCGGGTCGGCGCCGAGTTCCACCGCTGCGTCGACATGATCGAGAACCGTCTCAACGCGGTCCCGCTCGTGCTGCAGCTGCCGATCGGCGCCGAGGCCGACTTCAAGGGCGTCATCGACCTGGTGAACATGAAGGCCCTCGTCTGGAACGAGGAGGCCAAGCTCGGCGAGATGTACGACACGGTCGACATCCCCGAGACGCACGCCGAGTCGGCCCGCGAGTGGCACGACAAGCTGGTCGAGACGCTCGCCGAGAACGACGACGAGATCATGGAGCTCTTCCTGGAGGGCCACGAGCCCACCGTGGAGCAGCTGCACGCCGGCATCCGGCGCGCGACGATCGCCGCCGCCGTGACGCCGGTGACCTGCGGCACCGCCTTCAAGAACAAGGGCGTGCAGCCGCTGCTGGACGCGATCGTCCGCTACCTGCCCTCGCCGCTGGACGTCGAGGCCATCGAGGGCCACGCCGTCCGCGACGAGGAGAAGGTCCTCACCCGCCGGCCGAGCGAGGACGAGCCGTTCTCCGCGCTCGCCTTCAAGATCGCCAGCGACCCGCACCTGGGCAAGCTCACCTTCGTGCGCGTGTACTCCGGCGTGCTGGAGTCCGGCGCGAACGTGATGAACTCCGTCAAGGAGCGCAAGGAGCGCATCGGCAAGATCTACCGGATGCACGCCAACAAGCGCACCGAGATCGAGCGCGCGGGCGCGGGCGACATCGTCGCGGTGATGGGCCTCAAGCAGACCACCACCGGTGAGACGCTGTGCGACGAGAAGTCCCCGATCGTCCTCGAGTCGATGAACTTCCCGGCGCCGGTCATCCACGTGGCGATCGAGCCGAAGACCAAGGCCGACCAGCAGAAGCTGGGCACCGCGATCCAGCGGCTGGCCGAGGAGGACCCGTCCTTCCAGGTCCGCTCGGACGAGGACACCGGCCAGACCGTCATCTCCGGCATGGGCGAGCTCCACCTGGAGATCCTCGTCGACCGGATGAAGCGGGAGTTCAAGGTCGACGCCAACGTCGGCAAGCCGCAGGTGGCCTACCGCGAGACCATCAGCAAGAAGGTCGAGAAGGTCGAGTACACCCACAAGAAGCAGACGGGCGGCTCCGGCCAGTTCGGCCGCGTGATCATCGACCTGGAGCCGCTCGGCGGCGGGTCCGACGGTTACGAGTTCGAGAACAAGGTCACCGGCGGCCGCATCCCGCGGGAGTACATCCCGTCGGTCGACGCGGGCTGCCAGGAGGCCGCGGAGTTCGGCGTCCTCGCCGGCTACCCGATGGTGGGCGTCAAGGTCACCCTGCGAGACGGCGCCTACCACGAGGTCGACTCGTCGGAGATGGCGTTCAAGGTCGCCGGCTCCATGGCGTTCAAGGAGGCCGCCCGCAAGGCGTCCCCCACGCTGCTGGAGCCGATGATGGCCGTCGAGGTCACCACGCCCGAGGACAACATGGGCGACGTGATCGGCGACCTCAACAGCCGCCGCGGCCAGGTCCAGTCCATGGACGAGCGGAGCGGGATGCGCGTCATCAAGGCGCTCGTGCCGCTGTCCGAGATGTTCGGCTACGTGGGTGATCTGCGCAGCAAGACCCAGGGCCGGGCTGTCTTCACCATGCAGTTCGACTCCTACGCCGAGGTTCCGGGGAACGTCGCGCAGGAGATCATCGCCAAGGCGCGGGGCGAGTAGCACCCGGGCCTGCCCACAGATCACACCAGACGTACATCGAAGCGGTCGTTCCAGACGGCCGAGGATCGCAACAAGGAGCAACCAGTGGCGAAGGCCAAGTTCGAGCGGACGAAGCCGCACGTGAACATCGGCACCATCGGTCACATCGACCACGGTAAGACCACGCTTACCGCGGCGATCACCAAGGTGCTCCACGACAAGTACCCGGACCTGAACCCGTACACGCCGTTCGAGGACATTGACAAGGCCCCCGAGGAGCGCGAGCGCGGGATCACGATCTCCATCGCGCACGTCGAGTACCAGACCGAGTCCCGGCACTACGCCCACGTGGACTGCCCCGGTCACGCGGACTACATCAAGAACATGATCACCGGTGCGGCGCAGATGGACGGCGCCATCCTGGTGGTCGCCGCGACCGACGGCCCGATGCCGCAGACCAAGGAGCACGTGCTCCTGGCCCGCCAGGTCGGCGTCCCCTACATCGTCGTCGCGCTGAACAAGTGCGACATGGTGGACGACGAGGAGATCCTGGAGCTCGTCGAGCTCGAGGTCCGCGAGCTGCTGTCCGAGTACGAGTTCCCGGGCGACGACGTTCCCGTCGTCCGCGTGTCCGCCTACCAGGCGCTGCAGGGCGACGAGAAGTGGGCCGCCACGATCGGCGAGCTGATGGACGCCGTCGACGAGAACGTGCCGGAGCCGGTCCGCGACATCGACAAGCCGTTCCTGATGCCGATCGAGGACGTCTTCTCGATCACCGGCCGCGGCACGGTCGTGACCGGCCGCATCGAGCGCGGTGTCATCAACGTCAACGAGACCGTCGACATCATCGGCATCAAGAACGAGACCAGCTCGACCACGGTCACCGGTGTCGAGATGTTCCGCAAGCTGCTCGACCAGGGCCAGGCGGGCGACAACGTCGGCCTGCTGCTGCGCGGCACCAAGCGCGAGGACGTCGAGCGCGGCCAGTGCGTCATCAAGCCGGGCACCACGACCCCGCACACCGAGTTCGAGGCGCAGGTCTACATCCTGTCCAAGGACGAGGGCGGCCGCCACACGCCGTTCTTCAACAACTACCGTCCGCAGTTCTACTTCCGGACCACGGACGTCACCGGCGTGGTGAACCTCCCCGAGGGCACCGAGATGGTCATGCCGAGCGACAACACCGAGATGCGCGTCGAGCTGATCCAGCCCGTCGCCATGGAGGAGGGCCTGAAGTTCGCCATCCGCGAGGGCGGCCGGACCGTCGGCTCGGGTCGCGTCACCAAGGTCATCAAGTAACACCCTCTCGTGAGCGGCGGCCCGGGCCGCCCCCGGGCATCCCGGGCCGCCGCGTCACGATCCTGAAGTAACCAGCGGCACTACAGCAAAGGACACCGAGGCCACCATGGCGGGACAGAAGATCCGCATCCGGCTCAAGGCCTACGACCACGAGGTCATCGACACCTCCGCGAAGAAGATCGTTGAGACGGTGACGCGGACGGGCGCCAAGGTCGCGGGCCCGGTGCCGCTGCCGACCGAGAAGAACGTGTACTGCGTCATCCGCTCGCCGCACAAGTACAAGGACAGCCGCGAGCACTTCGAGATGCGCACGCACAAGCGGTTGATCGACATCATCGACCCGACGCCCAAGACGGTCGACTCGCTGATGCGGCTCGACCTTCCGGCCGGCGTTGACATCGAGATCAAGCTCTGAGGGACGCACCAGAAATGAGTACGCAGAGGAAGGGCGTCCTGGGCGAGAAGCTCGGCATGACCCAGGTCTTCGACGATGAGGGCCGGATCGTTCCGGTGACCGTCGTCCAGGCCGGGCCGTGTGTCGTCACGCAGCTCCGCACCCAGGAGAAGGACGGCTACACCGCCGTCCAGATCGGGTACGGGCAGATCGACCCGCGCAAGGTGAACAAGCCGCGCACGGGTCACTTCGAGAAGGCCGGCGTCACGCCGCGCCGCTACCTCGTCGAGCTGCGCTCCGATGACACCACCGAGTACGAACTCGGCCAGGAGATCACCGCTGGCGTCTTCGAGGCCGGCCAGAAGATCGACGTCACCGGCACGAGCAAGGGCAAGGGCACCGCGGGCGTCATGAAGCGCCACGGGTTCAAGGGCCTCAGCGCCTCCCACGGCACCCAGCGCAAGCACCGCTCGCCGGGGTCGATCGGCGGCTGCGCGACCCCCGGTCGCGTCTTCAAGGGCCTGCGCATGGCGGGACGGCACGGCAACGCCCGTACCACCGTGCAGAACCTGACCCTCCACGCCGTCGACGCGGAGAAGAACCTGCTGCTCATCAAGGGCGCGGTTCCCGGTCCCAACGGCGCCGTGGTGCTGGTCCGCGACGCAGTGAAGGGGACGGGCAAGTGACTTCGAAGATCGACATCGATCTGCCCGCGGAGGTCTTCGACGCGAAGACCAGCGTGCCGCTGATCCACCAGGTCGTGGTGGCGCAGCTGGCCGCGGCGCGGCAGGGGACGCACTCGACCAAGACCCGCGGCGAGGTGTCCGGCGGCGGCAAGAAGCCGTACCGGCAGAAGGGCACCGGCCGGGCCCGCCAGGGTTCCACCCGGGCGCCGCAGTTCGCCGGCGGCGGCGCGGTGCACGGCCCGCAGCCGCGGGACTACTCGCAGCGGACGCCCAAGAAGATGAAGGCCGCCGCGCTGCGCGGCGCCCTGTCGGACCGCGCCCGCTACGGCCGGGTGCACGTCGTCGACAGCATCATCGAGGGCGACACCCCGAAGACGAAGACGGCGCTGGCGGCGCTGCGCTCGGTCACCGAGGCCAAGCGCGTCCTCCTGGTCCTGGACCGCGAGGACGAGCTGACCTGGAAGAGCCTGCGCAACGAGCCGAGCGTGCACGTGATCGTCTCGGACCAGCTCAACACCTATGACGTGCTGGTGAACGACGACGTCGTCTTCACGCAGAAGGCGTACGACGAGTTCATCTCGCGCGCGGCGAAGAAGTAAGGAGGGTCGCTCATGAACAAGATCGCCGACCCCCGCGACGTCATCATCGCGCCGGTCGTCTCGGAGAAGAGCTACGGGCTGCTGGACGAGAACAAGTACACGTTCGTGGTCCGCACCGACGCCAACAAGACGCAGATCAAGCAGGCCGTCGAGTCGGTGTTCGGCGTCAAGGTGACGAACGTGAACACGCTCAACCGGTCCGGCAAGCGCAAGCGCACCCGGTTCGGCTACGGCAAGCGCAAGGACACCAAGCGCGCCATCGTCAGCCTCGCCGAGGGCGAGCGGATCGACATCTTCGGCGGTCCGGCCTAAGCGGCCGGAGCCGTCCGAGGACTGAAATAGGGATGAACGAAAAAGATGGGCATCCGTAACTACAAGCCGACGACTCCGGGTCGTCGCGGCTCCAGCGTGGCCGACTTCGTCGAGGTCACGCGCCGTGAGCCGGAGAAGTCGCTGCTGCGTCCGCTCCCCAAGAAGGGCGGCCGCAACAACCACGGCCGCATCACGACCCGGCACCAGGGCGGCGGTCACAAGCGCGCGTACCGCGTGATCGACTTCCGCCGGCACGACAAGGACGGCGTCCCGGCGAAGGTCGCGCACATCGAGTACGACCCGAACCGCACCGCGCGCATCGCGCTGCTGCACTACGCCGACGGTGAGAAGCGCTACATCCTCGCGCCGCGGAACCTGCGCCAGGGCGACCGCGTCGAGAACGGGGCGGGCGCGGACATCAAGCCGGGCAACTGCCTGCCGCTGCGCAACATCCCGACGGGTACCGTCATCCACGCCATCGAGCTGAAGCCCGGCGGCGGCGCCAAGATCGCCCGCAGTGCGGGCGCCGGCGTCCAGCTGCTGGCCAAGGAGGGCAAGTACGCCACGCTGCGCATGCCCTCCGGCGAGATGCGGATGGTGGACGTGCGCTGCCGCGCGACGGTCGGCGAGGTCGGCAACGCCGAGCAGTCGAACATCAACTGGGGCAAGGCCGGCCGGATGCGGTGGAAGGGCAAGCGCCCGACCGTCCGCGGTGTGGCCATGAACCCGATCGACCACCCGCACGGTGGTGGTGAGGGCAAGACCTCCGGTGGCCGGCACCCGGTGAACCCGAACGGTAAGAAGGAAGGCCGCACTCGCCAGGCGAACAAGTCGAGCGACCGGCTGATCGTCCGTCGTCGCAGCAAGAAGAAGCGGTAGGAGTCGCTCGTCATGCCACGTAGCCTTAAGAAGGGCCCCTTCGTGGACGACCACCTGATGAAGAAGGTGGACGTCCAGAACGAGAAGGGCACCAAGAACGTCATCAAGACGTGGTCCCGGCGCTCCATGATCGTGCCGGACATGATCGGTCACACGATCGCCGTGCACGACGGCCGCAAGCACGTGCCGGTGTTCGTCACCGACGCCATGGTGGGTCACAAGCTCGGCGAGTTCGCGCCGACGCGGACGTTCCGCAGCCACGTCAAGGAAGACCGCCGCAGCCGTCGAGGCTGAGCGGGCAAGTTCGTAGGAGAGAGGGAACAGCGATGGAAGCCAGGGCCCAGGCGCGGTTCATCCGCGTCACGCCCATGAAGGCCCGCCGCGTGGTGGACCTCATCCGCGGCCTGCCCGCCGCGGAGGCGCAGGCGGTGCTGCGGTTCGCCCCCCAGGCCGCCAGTGAGCCGGTGGGCAAGGTGCTGGCCAGTGCCATTGCCAACGCCGAGCACAACTTCAAGCTCGACACGGGCACGCTCGTCGTGAGCGGCGCGTGGGTCGACGAGGGGCCGACGCTGAAGCGTTTCCGCCCCCGCGCCCAGGGTCGGGCCTACCGCATCAACAAGCGCACGAGCCACATCACCGTGGTCGTCGCCCCGAAGGACGAGGTCGCTTCGGCCGGCGGTAAGAAGACGAGGAGGGCCCGGTAGTGGGTCAGAAGATCAACCCGCACGGGTTCCGGCTCGGGGTCACGACCGACCACAAGTCCGTGTGGTTCGCCACGAAGCTCTACAAGGACTACGTGAAGGAAGACGTCCAGATCCGGCGCATGCTGCAGAAGGGCATGGACCGGGCGGGCATCTCCAAGGTGGAGATCGAGCGGACCCGTGACCGGGTCGAGGTCAACATCCACACCGCCCGGCCGGGCATCGTGATCGGCCGCCGCGGCGCGGAGGCCGAGCGCCTCCGGGGCGACCTGGAGAAGCTGACCGGCAAGCAGGTCCGGCTGAACATCCTCGAGGTGAAGAACCCCGAGATCGACGCGCAGCTCGTCGCGCAGGGCGTGGCCGAGCAGCTGTCCAGCCGGGTCGCGTTCCGCCGCGCCATGCGCAAGGCGATCCAGTCGGCGATGAAGTCGGGCGCCAAGGGCATCAAGGTCCAGTGCGGCGGCCGCCTCGGCGGCGCCGAGATGTCGCGGTCGGAGTTCTACCGCGAGGGCCAGGTCCCGCTGCACACGCTGCGCGCCGACATCGACTACGGGTTCTACGAGGCCCGGACGACGTTCGGCCGCATCGGCGTGAAGGTGTGGATCTACAAGGGCGAGGCCGCGGCGACGCGCGCCGAGCGCGAGCAGAAGGCCGCGCAGCAGCGCGCCGCGGGCGGTGGCGGCGGTGGCCGTGAGCGCCGCGGCGGTGGCGGCGGCGACGGTG
>NZ_BAAAMR010000021.1:99296-106205 GCF_039529375.1 Actinomadura napierensis | reverse complement strand
GTAGGCGGGCCCGCGCCGCTCGGCGACCGCCGCGTCCGCGCGGCGGCGGGCCTCCGCCGGGTCGCCCGGCCGCAGGGCGGCGGCCTCGTCGACCAGCGCGTCGAAGCGCCAGGCGTCGACGCTGCCGTCCGGCAGCCGCAGCGCGTACCCCGGCGGCTCGGTGACGAGGACCCGCGCGGGCGTGCGGGGCGGGCGGTCCGGTTCCAGGACGCGCCGCAGATGGGACACGAACGACTGGAGGCCGGCGGCGGCGCGCGGCGCGGCCGTCCCGGCCCACAGGTCGTCGACGAGCCGGTCGGCGGGCACCATCGCGCCCCGCGCGACGACGAGGCGGGCGAGCACCGAGCGCTGCCGGGGACCGCCGAGGTCGGCGGCGGAACCGGCCACCTCGGCGCCGAAGGCCCCGAGAACGCGTACGACGGGCGACATGTCCCGATCAGCGTAACCGGGACATGCCAGACCTTCGCGATCACTCCCCCCTCACGCGCGGCTGGGTTCCGGTTCCCGTTCGGCCGCCCCGGCCGGGGCGGCGGCGTCGTGCGGGTCGATGGCCGGCAGGACGCGGGCGAGCGGCTTCGGCAGCCACCAGTTCGCCCGTCCGAGCAGCGCCATCGCGGCGGGCACCAGGACCAGCCGGACGACCGTCGCGTCCAGCGCCACGGCGACCGCGAGCCCCACCCCCATCTGCTTGATGACCAGGCCGGGGTCGGCGGCGAAGCCGAGGAAGACCGCGACCATGATCAGCGCGGCGCTGCTGATCACCCGGCCCGTGGCGGCCAGCCCGGACGACACCGAGCCCCGCGCGTCGCCGTGCCGCGTCCACTCCTCGCGGACCCGCGACAGCAGGAACACCTCGTAGTCCATCGACACCCCGAACAGCACCGCGAACATCGGCAGCAGGATGAGCGACGACACCGGCACTCCGTGCGGGAGCCCGAGCAGGCCCGCTCCCCAACCCCACTGGAACACCGCCGTCAGCACGCCGTAGGCGGCGCCGATCGACAGCAGGTTCATCGCGGCGGCCTTCAGCGGCGCGACCAGCGACCGGAAGACGATCATCAGCATCACGAACGAGGTGGCGACGACCGCGCCGATCATGGGCCAGAGCCGGTCCGACAGCGAGCGCGACAGGTCCACGTAGGCGGCGGTGAGCCCGGTGACCTCCGCGCCGGGCGGCAGTTCGCGGGCGCGGATCCGGTCGACGACGGCGGGCGCGCGCTCGTCCTGCGGCCCGTACTCGGGCGTGACGACGAGGACGGCGGCGTCACGGCCCGGGGACAGCAGCGGCTGCGCCACGCTCACGACCCCGCTGGTGCGGGCGATCCGGTCCCGCAGAGCGGGCAGCGTGCTCGCGTCGGCCTTCCGCAGGTCGACGGCGACGATCAGCGGGCCGTTGGCGCCGGGGCCGAAGCCCTCGGCGACCAGGTCGTACGCCCGCCGGACGGTGTTGGACTCCGGTTCGCTGCTGGCGTCGCTCGGCCACGTGCGCATCCCGAGCGCGGGCGCCGCCAGCGTGATCATCAGGACCAGCCCGGCGAGCAGCCACGGCCACGGGCGGCGCCCCACGTGCTCCGCCCAGCGCCGCACGCGCGGCGAGTCCGCGTGGACGGTCGCGCCCGGGGCCCGGTCGCGGCGGCGCAGCACCCGCCGTCCGGCCAGGCCCAGCACCGCGGGCAGCAGCGTGACGGCGCTCGCCACCGTCGCCGCCACGACGAGCCCGGTCGCGAACCCCATCGTCATGTAGACCGGGTTCTGCGACAGCACCAGCCCGCACAGCGCCAGCAGCACCGTGAACCCGGCGAAGATCACCGACTGCCCGGCGGTCGCGATCGCGCGTGCCACCGCCTCGGGCACGTCCAGGCCCTCGGCCAGCCCCTCCCGATGCCGGGTGAGGATGAACAGCGCGTAGTCGATTCCGACGCCCAACCCCACCATGACCGCCAGCGTGGGGGCGGTCGTCGACACGTCGGTGAACGCGGCGAGCAGCGTGACCCCGGACACGCCGGCCCCCAGCCCGGCCAGCGCCACCGCGAGCGGCAGCCCGGCCGCCACCACCGACCCGAACGCCAGGAACAGGACCACCAGCGCGGCCACGATCCCGACCCCCTCGGCGACGCCGCCGGGGGCGGTCACGTTCTCCGGCACCTGGCCGCCGAACTCGACCCGGTAGCCGGCCGCGTCCAGATTCCGCGTCGCCGACTTCAGCCGGTCCACGGTCTCCTTCGGCGCCAGCTCGGTGACCTGCACCGAGTACCGGACGGTGAGCAGCGCGGTCCGCCCGTCCGGGCTCGGCTGCGCCGGGTCCACCGCGCTGACGTGCGGGAGCGTGCGCAGCCGCGCCCCCGCGGCGGCCAGCGCCCCCGCGTCGACGCGGCCGGACTTCGCGTGCACCACGACCCGCGCGTCCGCGCCCGACAGCGCGGGGAACCGCTCCTCCAGCAGGTCCCTCGCCTTCTGCGAGCCGCTTCCGGACTGCGTGTAGTCGTCGTGCAGCGCGCCCCCGGCGACGCCCGCGAGGCCGGCCAGCGCGCCGACGAGCACCAGCCACACGACGATGAACCGCCACGGCCGCAAGGCCGCGGCCTTGCCGAGGCGGTAGAGCAGGCGGGACATGGCCTCTCCCCCAGAATGAAAGTGATCCGACCCCGCACACACTGGTCGGCGCCGCTTGCCGCCCGCTTGCCGGTGACTTGCGGCCCCGGCGCACGCCGTACGCTGTGACCGTGAGCGAGCTGAACGCCGAGGACGCGAAGATCATCACCCTGGCCCGGTCCTCCCGGGCGCGCACGGGCGCCGCCGAGGGCGCCGCCGTCCGCGACGAGACGGGCCGCACCTACGCCGCCACCAGCGTGGACCTGCCGTCGCTGAAGCTGTCGGCCCTCAAGGTCGCCGTCGCGATGGCCGTCTCCAGCGGCGCCGAGGACCTCGAGGCCGCCGCCGTCGTCACCGCCGCCGGCACCGCCGACCCCGCCGACGTCGCCGCCGTCCGCGACCTCGGCCCGAAGGCCCCCGTCCTGGTGGCCGCCCCCAACGGCGACCTCCGCACCACCCTCTGAACGCCCGCCCCGGCGGATTTTCAGAGGGAGAAGTCGAACTCCCAGTCCAGTTCCCACGCGTGGACGACGCCGTTGTGGTCGAGCGAGGTGACGACGCGGCCGTTGCCGCTGACGGCGAGGGCCTCCACGGAGGCGTCGTGGCGGCCCAGCACGCGCAGGCACTCGCCGGTGCGGAGGTCCCAGACCCTCACCTGATCGTCCCGGCCGTCGGTGACGGCGAAGCGGCCGTCGTCACCGATCGCGGCGAACCAGGCGTCCACGTCTTCGGCGCCGGCGACGGGCCGGCCCTCACCTGAGCGCAGATCCCAGATCCGCGCCGTCGCGTCGTCGCCCAGTGAGAAGCCCGTCGTGCCATCGGCGCAGACCGTGACCCTGCGCACGGATCGGTCGTGGCCGGTCATCGTGTGGAGCGTCTCACCGGTCCGGACGTCCCACGCTCGCACGGTTCCGTCCTGATGGCCCGACAGCAGCACGTCACCGTGACGGCTCAGCGCCAGCGCGCCGGCGCACCATCCGCCGCCGAGACCTCGCGGCAGGACGTGCAGGCGGTTCCCGGTCCGGGCATCCCAGATGTGCGGGACCCAGTGGTCGCCCGACGCGGTCGACACGACGCGGCTTCCCTCGCCGTTCAGCAGGAGCCGGCTGATACCGGTGCCGTGCCGCTCGGCGAGCCGGCAGAGGAGTTCGCCCGTCTCCGGGTTCCAGACGCGGAGAGCACCGTCCTCCCCGCCTGAAGCGGCGACGCGGCCGTCGCCGCTCACCGCCACCATCACCTCGCCGCGATGGCCGTCCAGCACGTGCAGGCAGGTACCCGACTCCACGTCCCAGACGCGCGCGGTGCCGTCCCGGCCGCCCGACAGCGCGATCGGCCCGTCGCCCGCGAGGGCCAGGCTGTGGGCCCGCCCGTCGTGTCCCGCCAGCGCATGGCGTCGCCTGCCCCGGGCCAGGTCCCAGACCTGCACCGTCCCGTCCTCACCGCCGGTCAGTACCAGGAGGCCGCTGTGACCCGTCGCGGGCGGGACGCGGGAATCGCCCACGATGGACGGGGCGTCGCGGGCCCATGCGTCCGACAGCGCGGTGCGCCGCCCGTCCCGCGCCACGTCCTGCCAGCGATCGAGGAGCACGCGGTGCCGCCGGTAGCCGGGAACCGCCCGGGCCCGGCGGATCTCGTCGGCGGCCGCGGCGGACCGGCCCTCGGCCATCAGCTCCGTCGTGCGGTCGAGCGCGCGGTCCACCACCTCGTCCTCCTGGAGCCGGTCGGCGGCCTCACGCGGGAGGGAGTAGCTCCAGGGGGCCGCGGGGCCGGGCACCGGCATGTCCCACAGGGCGACCTCGCCCTCGTCGTCGCCGATGAGGGCCCGGTCGCCGTCGGGACTCAGCGCCGCCACCATCGCCCGCTCCGGTGTCGGCCAGGCGCGCAGGCGCCGCCCGGTGCCCAGCTCCCACAGCTCCATGGCGTTCTGATCGCAGGAGATCGCGTAGCGCCCGTCGCCGCTCACGGCGAACTCGTCCCCCATGCCGCCCGGAAGGCTCACGGTGCGGACCTCCCGGCCCGACTCCCGGTCCCAGATCCGCACCCGGGCCTGGTGGTTCGTACCCGTCTGCGTGACGACGGTCCCGCCGCCGTCGCTCATCGCGGCCATGAAGGACGGTTCGCCGAACGTGCGCAGCACTGTGCCCGTCCGGGTGTCCCACGTCTGCGCGACGCCGGTCCTTGCGTCGCGGCCGAAGGCGACGCCGCCGTCCCGGTCGATGTGCACCGAGGCGAAGTGGGCGTAGGAGGACCCGTGCCCTTCCGCCAGCCGCCGCAGGCAGCGGCCGGTGAAGGCGTCCCACACCCGGACGGCACCGTCGCCGTGCACGGTCACCACGAGGCGCGCGTCCGCGCTCATCGCCACGTCCACGGTGGGGACGTACGGCAGGGAGCCACTGATGAGCGCCCCGATGAGTCCTCCGGGCCCGTTGACGTCCATTCCGGGACCGGCGGTGAGCTCGTGGGAGAGCCGTCCGGCGCGCAGGTCCCAGATCTGCGCGGGGCCGTCGTGCCCGCCGAAGACCGCGCGTGCGCCCTCCGCGTCGACCGCGATCGCCCGCACGCCGTAGTCGGCTCCGGGCGTCTTCAGCGTCCGCACGCGGCGCGGCCCGCCCCGGAACCGGCGCCGGGCGAGATCCCACACGTGGACCTTCGCGTCCTCGCCCGCCGACAGACCGAACCGGCCGTCCCCGCTGAAGGCCAGGGCATTCACCGGCCCGTCGTGCCCCTTCAGCGCCCGGGGAGAACCGGGCCGGGGCGCGGTGCCCGCCCGCTCCAGCGCGGTGGTGGCCTCCGGGACGTCCGGCGCCGCCCGCTCGGTGGCCCGCAGCGCCTCCTCGGCGGCCTCCGGGTCACCGCGCTCCAGATGCAGCAGGCCCAGCAGGTAATCCGGCTCCCAATCCCCGGGATGCGCCGCGCGGACCGCCTCCAGGTCGGCGACCACCTGCGCGTCGGTCCGCTCCCCGGTACGCCAGAGATGCAGGCCGCGGTTGTAGGCCACATGCGGATTGCGCGGATCGGCGGCGGCGGCGCGCCGCCACAGATCCTCGGCCTCGTCGCCGCGTCCCAGGTCCAGCATCGACAGGGCCTGGTTGGACAGCTCGTCGGCCAGCCGAACGGCCGTCAGCGGCTCCGGCCGGGGATAGGGCTCGCCGACGGCCTCGGCGTAGACCTCCGCGACGGCGTCGGCGATCCGGCCCATGTCCCTGGGCCGCTCCTGCGGCTCCGGAGCCAGG
Source organism: Actinomadura napierensis (assembly GCF_039529375.1). Lineage (NCBI taxonomy): Bacteria > Bacillati > Actinomycetota > Actinomycetes > Streptosporangiales > Thermomonosporaceae > Actinomadura > Actinomadura napierensis. The sequence goes on along the minus strand of NZ_BAAAMR010000021.1, from coordinate 100,380 downwards.
CAGTCCCGCAGCAGGGCGACCAGGCCGTCGGGCATGGCGGGGACGGCCGCGAGCCGCTCATCCGGTTCTTCCGCGAAGGCCGCGGCAGTGGCGCCGGCCTCGACGAACGCGGCGAACACCTCGGCGCCGATCTGCCCGACCCGGCACGGGGGACGTCCGACGAACATCTCCAGCACGGTCAGCGCCCACGACCACGTGTCGGTCGCCCGCGTCAGCTTCGGCCGGGGCCCGCCGGACCCCCTCATCCGCTCGGCCGCCTCGGCCTGCTCCGGCGAGCAGTACGCCGGCGTCATCCCCCCGTACCCGGCCAGCAGGCTGCCTCCGGGCGGAACTTCGGTGCTCTCCCCTGCGGCGGCACGTGCCCCGGCCAGCCCGAAGTCGGTCACCTTGGCCGTTCCGTCGCGGTCCAGCAGCACGTTCGCGGGCTTGACGTCCTGATGGACGTGACCGCCCCGGTGCGCGTGCTCAAGCCCCCGCGCGGTCTGGGCGGCGACGTCCAGGACGCGGCGCAGGGCCGCCCGCCTGCCGCCGGCGTACAGGCGCCCGTCCCGCACCGCATCGGCGAGGCTGCCCCCGTCGAGCCACTCCGCGAACACCCGCGGGACGCCTCCCAGGGTCCGCACGTAGACGCACTTCACCGTGTTCGGATGCACGCCCAAGCCCACCCACGTCGCCGCCTCGGCTTCGAACTCCCGCACGCCCGTCCCCGCGGCCACAAGGTCGGGCCGCGGCACCTTCACCGCCAGTTCCACATTCCACCCGCGATGCAGGACCCGGTAGACCACTCCCATCCCGCCGCTGGTGATCTCGTCGCGGACCTCGTACAGCCCCAGGATCACCTCACCGGGCCGCCAGACCAGCGCGACGTCCTCATCCGCCACGAGACCGCACCCCTCCCGCCGAACCCGTCACCCGACCACCCAACACGGTGCGCCCCCACCGAATCCAGGAGAAAGCGCAGCGAGCCCGTCAGTCGCAAGGTCCAAACCCGGCAGGTTGAACCTCAGCCCCAGGTCACGGGCAGGCACGCGGAGCGAGCGCAGCGAGCGGAGCGGGCCTGCCCGCCGAGCGAGAGGGAGGGTGT